>ONTD01000010.1 GCA_900320675.1 uncultured bacterium | reverse complement strand
ATATACACAAACTCTTAAAACTGCCTAGGTTGGACACGAACCTGTGGAGTCTTAAAACGCTTGCTATGTCACTATTCATCTTAACTCGTTTTTGCAACAAGTCAAGTCTATAAAGCAATAATAACGCATATTTCAGACACATTTTTTAACATGGGCTGAAAACGAACCAATGACAAAATTTTAATTCAAAATCCGTTCAATATGGAGTGCAACTCCGAATTAAACGAAAATAACGCTCCATTCCTCTATAAGTTTATCCAAGCTATATCTGGCATTAGCAGGGCTTGTTGAGGGTATTTTGTGGCAATTATATTTTTCAAACAACTCAGGAAAATATTTTTTAAACGCAGAATACGATTTATTGCCGTTTAAACAAATTGTCTTAATATTAGGGTATTTTTTCAACAAACCTTTAATATCATTCGGAGTTTCGTTTTGAATATCAGAATCCAAACTTCCCTCACGTTCGCAGGTTTTTATTGTATCCCATAGTGCAATATTATTATTTAAAAGGGTTTTTAACTTTAAGTCATAACTATATTCATGCAAATTTGGCACGTTACAAATACTTCCCATAACTTTCCAAAATCTGTTTTGCGGGTGTGCATAATATTGTTGTTCTTTCAATGATTTTACCCCAGGCATTGAACCCAAAATAAGAATTTTAGAATTATTATCTATTGACGGAGTGAAACTTTTACAGTTATTGTTAGTCATTATTTTATTACTTTTCATAATATTTTTTTAAATACATTCCGGTTTTGCTTGTTTCACAGTTACAAATATCTTTAACTGAGCCCTCAAAAACAACTTTTCCACCGGCTTCACCGCCATCCGGCCCCATATCAATTATATAATCGGCATTTGCAATAACATCCAAATCGTGTTCAATGACAATTACTGTCGCATTGTTATCAATTAACCTTTGGAACACCTGTAATAAAGTCTGAACATCTTTTGGATGCAAACCTATTGTCGGCTCATCAAAAACAAAAATAGTATCCTCTTGTTTTCTTCCCATTTCAGATGCAAGTTTTAACCTTTGAGCTTCACCGCCTGAAAGATTAGGAGTTGCTTCGCCTAAGGTTAAATAACCAAGTCCTAAATCCTTTAAGGTTTGCAATCTGTTTTTTATGGTGCTTAAATCTTTGCAAGCAATAAGTGCCTGATTTATATCCATTGCCATAAGTTGAGGCAGAGTATAAGTTTCTTTTGCTTTATTTGTATATTTTATCTTATCGGCAGTTTTAGAGTATCTTGAGCCGTGACATTCCGAACACGAGATTTCAACATCAGGCAAAAACTGAACATCTAAACTTATTGTTCCCGTTCCGTCGCAAACGGGACATCTTAAGTTTCCGGTGTTATATGAAAAATCTCCTGCTTTGTATCCTAAATCTTTAGCATCTTTAGTTTTAGCGAAAACTTTTCTTAATTCATCGTGGACATTTGCGTATGTCGCCACGGTTGAGCGAACATTTATCCCGATAGGTGTGGCGTCAATCAGTTTAATTCGTTTTATTCCGTCTGACTTAATACTTTTAATATGTTCGGGCAATTTCGTACCATTCAATTTATTTTGCAAAGCAGGGATAAGGCTTTCCAAGATAAGTGTGGTTTTACCTGAACCGGAAACACCTGTAACAACAGACAACCTGCCTTTTGGGAATTTTACTTTTAAAGGTTTTACTGTGTGAATTGAATTTGTAATAAGCTCTATTTCACCTTTTTCAAAAATATCATCTTTGATTTCAGGGCGAATTCTTGTTTTTGTTTCTCCTGATAAAAATTTTCCTATTTTAGAAACAGGATTTTTTATTGTATCTTGTAAGGTCCCCTCATTAATAATTTGACCGCCATTTACCCCTGATTCGGGTCCTAATTCAATTATCCAATCCGATTCGGATAAAATTTGAGTGTCGTGGTCAACTAAAATTACAGAATTTCCGTCTTTTACTAAATCGTGCATAACATCATTCAACCCCTTTATGTTTGCAGGATGCAAGCCTATTGAAGGTTCATCAAGGACATACATTACTCCTGTCGTTCTATTTCTAACAGCTCGTGCTAATTGCATTCTCTGTCTTTCCCCTGTAGAAAGAGTAGAAGATGTTCTATCGAGCGATAAGTAACCTAAACCTAAATCCATCAATCTTTTTGCTGTTACAAGAAAGGCTTCACAAATAGATTCTGCCATAGACTGTATTTCTTTTGGCAAAGAACTCGGAACATTTTTTACCCATTCAATCAAGTATGATAGTGGCATTTTGCAAACTTCATCCAAATGTTTTCCGCACAATTTTGGCGCTCTTGCACGTTCTGAAAGACGTGTTCCATTGCATTCAGGACAGATATCT
>ONTD01000054.1 GCA_900320675.1 uncultured bacterium | reverse complement strand
TTGATGATATGTTGATGAAAATTTCTCATATTATTCGAGGCGAAGACCATATTTCAAATACATATAAACAAATTTTAATTTATGAAGCATTGGGAGCAGAAGTTCCTCAATTCGGACACTTAGGTATGATACTTGCACCGGACAGAAGTAAATTATCAAAACGTCATGGCGCTACCGCTGTTTCTGAATTTGTTGAAAAAGGATACTTAACAGATGCTCTAATCAACTTCGTAGCACTTTTGGGCTGGTCGCCTTCTGACGGCGTTGAAATTAAAACAGTTGATGAAATTGCAAAAGATTTTAGAATCGGTGAAATTTCATCTTCAAATTCGATTTTTGAATATGACAAATTAAATTGGATGAATAGCCACTATATTAAAATGTTGGATATAGAAGATTTAAAAGAAAGACTTAAACCGTATTTAACAAAATACGATTTAACGGAATTAAGTGATGCTCAATACACAAGAATGGTGGAAGTTACACGTGAACCCCTTACCCTGTTATCTGATATAACTGATGCGGTTCCATACTTCTTTGGAGAAGATGTTGAGATTGAGCCGAAAGCACAGGAAGAGATATTGGATACGGAGGTAGCACAGGATGTTTTGGAAGAGTTTGCACGCCAAGCTCAAGGATGGGACTTTACGGAAGAAGAGCTCCATCACAAATTGGAAGTATTTAGAGGAGAATATAAAGAAAAAGGAATCAAGCCAAAAGTTACAATGTGGGCAATACGTGCAGCAGTAACAGGCAGAACTTGCGGGGCTGATATGGCAGCCACATTGGCAATTATTGGCAAAGATAAATCCTTGCACAGAGTACAAAAATGTATTAAGTCTGTTAAGGCTTAATATCTGACTATAATAATTAATGCACAACAAAAAGATGGGAATTTTCTCATCTTTTTGTTTTTAAGCAAGCATAATAAAATGCAGTATAACGATAGACTCGTTACAGCTTAATTAACTTTTCTCAAAATTTCCAAAACTTTTTCTTCATTCACTTCGTTATATTCAATACCGTTTATAAATATATTAGGACCTTTTGCGCATTTACCTTCGCATCTTGTACCTGATAAATCAATTTCTGCATCCACACCGTTATCTTTTATATAACTTTCGATTAGCTCCAGATTTCGGGCATTTCCTCGGGCGAAACAGGAACTTCCCATACAAACAGTAATATTAAGTTTTGCCATAAGTTCCTCTCAAATGTATACTTATATTAGCTATTTTAACCTGAAAAAAAATATATGGCAAGCAATTTACAGATTATAATAATATCTCGACTTAGATAAGTTTTTGTGCTAACATGATGACTATGAAATGGAAAAATTTGAGTAAAAAGAGAAAAACTTATTTTATTGCGGGAATAACACTTGTTTCTATTATGTTATGGGCATTTGTTTCCGCAGGAATAATTACGCGAAATTTTAACCGGAGTCAAGTAACAGGGAAACAAGACCGGCAAGAAGCCCAGATAGAAGGTATTATCTTAACCGAAACAAAAGATGAACATAAATACTGGGAAATATACGGTGAAACGGGTTCTTATAACAGTGATAACAGTATTGCAATGTTGAACAACTGTATAGGAAATTTTTATGATGCAAATAATGAAGTTTCTATGAGTTTTGAATCGACAAAAGGCACGTACAATGCAAATAAAAAACAAATAATTTTGTATGAGAACACTCATATTATAACAAAAGACGGAACTTCACTGGAAGCAGATAAAGTTGTATGGTCAGGTAATGATACACCTATTATTGCAAAAGGCAATATAAGAATTACCAGACATGATGAGTTTTTAGCAACAGCTAAGCTCGTTGAAATCAGCCCGAGTTATGACGATTTTAAAATTATCGGGAAAGCCGTATCAAAAGTTTACAAAAGCAGCAAGGAGAAATAATGAAAAAATTTATAATCGCATTTGCAATTGCAGCATTTTCATTAGGAATAGTTACTCAAGCATCTGATTTGATTATTGAATCCAAAAGTCAGTCATATTCTGAAGATGAAAACCGAATTAAATTTAACGGAGATGTAAAAGTTACTGTTGATGAGCTTAAGGTTGTCGGAGATTCTGCGGATGTCAATATGGATAAAAATCAAAAACTTGATACCGCAACTTTTTACGATAAACCATACGCATACGAAATAAAGAAAAACAAAAAACGTGAAGTAAAAGCAAATATTTTAAAAGTATCATTAATTACAAAAATTGTCAGGGCCGAGGGAGATACTCAATCGGTAGTATTTGACGGCAAAGTTCCTATCGTTGTCATAAATTCTGATGTTCAGGAATACAATACCAATACAAACGTAATGACTGCGACCGGCAACGTTACTATGAAATACAAAGACATTGATACATTTTCCGACAAAGCTATTATTAAAATGGATAAAAACGGAGATTTGAAGACTCTTGAACTTATCGGAAACGGACAAATAAAACAAAAAGCAAATGATTCTTACGCAGACAGATTTTTCTATGATTCCGCAACTCAGATTATCACCGCAACAGGTAATACAACATCAAATGTTACAAATAACGACGGTAAAAAACTTATATTAAAATCTAATATGCAAGAATTTATGCAGAACAAAAATACCTTCTCTGCAAGCGGAAATGTCAGAGTTTGGTATGATGACTATTACGCAATAGGCCCGAAAATTAACGTATATCCCGGGGCAGACGGAAAGCCTAACGATGTATTTTTCATCGGACGTTCCAGCATTACACAAGGGGTTAGAACAATCTACGCAGACAAGATTAAGATGAAATTAAAACCTAAAGACTTCCATGCGGAAGGAAATACAAGAACAGTTATTAAGAATATCGGTTCTAATGATAGTGAATCTTCCGGAAGTTCAGGTATGACATTGGGATTATAAAATAAAACCGGCTTTAAAAAGCCGGTTTTATTTATTTTTCAGAACCATTATAATTTTTTAGAATTTGCTCGACTAGTTCCGCAACTCTTTTGAAATCAACTCCGGTAATATCGTAGTTTTTGCTATCCATACCATTATCTAACTTAATTTTTGGGGTTGAATAGACAAATTCACCATCTCTCCAATATTTTGCATCTTCTCTATCTACTAATGCCAAATTTCTTCTTGACACTATATTTTTCGTGGTATCAAAATTTACATCCACATTTAAAAGTTTATTTTCTCCTGTTACACTATCTTTTGCATAAATTACCTGCATTCCACGATGATCAGGAAGCTGTGCCCTTATGGTAGTATATATTGTTCCCATAGGGTTAGTAGTTTCAGGAAACTTCTTAAATTTTAAATCAGAAGGATTTTTAGCTAACTCCTTTAATAATTCAACAGCTTTTTCATCGTATTCTGCAGCTTCTTCTTTGGTTGCCTTATAAAATCCGAAATAGTCAGCAATTTTATCTTGTTCACTTTTTGATGCTTTTTCTAAATATTTACTGACAGAAATCTCCGCATTTTTGTCCGTAATATAATTTTTCACAGGGGCCTTCCCTATTTCTGCCGCAAATGAATTCCACACAGAGGCTGGTATATGTAAATCAGAGCCTGCTTTTTTTTGCCCTATTAAGCCCGACTGTTCTAAAAGTGCAACAACCGGCATGTTTTCTTTCATTTTTACAGTAATCTCATTTCCCATAACAATCTCCTTTCAAATAATGTTTATTTCCCCTTATATTCATATTAAAAATTTTTGCATCGAAAAAATGTCAAACTTTAACATAGTATTAAGAAATTTTTACATTTAAAATTTGATAAGAAATAAAAATTGTGATAGGCTTTAACATGTCATTATATGAATTTCAATACACAAGGGAAAAACATGAATACAAAAGTTGAAGAGGCGTTAGAATATTATAAACAAGGCGAATATAATAAAGCAATAGATGCATTTAGTTCTGTTATAGAAACAGAAGAGCCTTCAGCGGAATTATATAACAATATCGGGCAGTGTTATGCGAGCATAGCAAATGACAGCAAAGCTGAAGAAAATTTCTTAAAAGCTATAGAATTAAATCCTGAACTTGCCCATGCTTATATAAATCTTGCGGATATTTATTACAGGAACAAAGAATTCGGCAAAGGAATAGGGATTTTGACTACCGGAGCAAACGCCATGCCTGATAATATGGTTATGGCACATTTTTTGGCGAGATTTTATATGGAAGATTGCAGATTGGATTTGGCAATCGATGAGTTGGAAAAAGTTCTTGAAGCGCAACCGGAAAATTATGATGCCTATTACGATTTAGGCAAAGTGCATTATGAACTCGGCAATTATGATTGTGCTATTGAAAATTTTGAAAATATTTTAGAATTTAAAGAAGACAACCCTTACATATATTTTAGCCTTGCACAAGCCTATGAGATGAATAATGAAATCGACAAAGCTATTTCAAATTACCTGAAAACAATTGCTCACGATTCCGGATTTCGTCAGGCGTATAAAAAAGTGGCAATCTTATTCTTGGCAAGGGGAGACTTCGACGACGCTATAGAATATTTGGAAGATTATTCTGAAATGGAATTACCGCAAGAAGAAATCGATAACGTAAAAACTTTAATTGAAAGAATTAAGAAGAAAAAAAATGGATAAATTTTGGATAGCGTTTTCTGCAATAGAGCAAGTTGACAGTCCTTTTGTTCAAAGACTGTATAATTACTTCGGAGATATTGAAAAATCCTACTCCGCAACTCAAGCGGAATTGTCTCGTATTGAAGGACTAAGTATAAAAAAGACGGAAAACTTTATTAAACAAAGGGATAAAATTAATCCGGATAAAGTTTTAGAAGAGGTTATAAACAGAGGAATAAAATTCTACACCTTTGAAAACCCTAATTATCCGAAACTCCTAAAAGAAATCTCCAATCCGCCGACTGTTTTATATTATAAGGGGAACCTTGAAAGCTGCAATTTAGAAAGAACATTAGCGGTAGTAGGTTCACGAAAAGCAAGTTATAATGCAAAAGAATCGGTAGAGAAGGTGCTTTCAGGTTTAGAAGGAACAGATTTATGTATAGTGTCCGGACTTGCCTCAGGAATTGATACAACTGCTCACAGGTGCGCTTTAAAACACAACCTAAAAACAATCGGAGTTATTGCCAGCGGATTTGATTATACATATCCTGCAGCAAATAAGGATTTGTATAAGGAAATTGAAGACCACGGCGGAGCAATATTAACAGAATATTATCCGACGTTTGAACCTTTGAAATTCAGATTTCCGGAAAGAAACAGAATCGTTTCCGGCATTTCGTACGGAACACTGGTTGCGGAAGCTTCACTAAAAAGCGGAGCATTAATTACCGCAAACTTAACGCTTGAACAAGGCAGAGAATTAATGTGTATTCCGGGGGTTATTACAAATCCGAATACCGAGGGGATATATAAGCTACTCAAAAACGGTGCAACTTTAGTAACTTGTGCACAAGATATTTTGGAAGCACTAAACTGGGAAATTAAACCTGCCGAGCAGTTGAAAATGGACTTGACGGGATTAAGCACAGATGAGCAAAAAGTCATTGAAGCCGTAGAAATAGAAGAAAAAGGATTTGATGAGATTTCAAGCATAACAGGAATTAATACAAATGATTTGCTCATTCTCCTTACAACATTAGAATTAAAAGGTTTCATAAAGCAAACTACAGGCGATAGGTATAAAAAGGTTTAAAAAAAGTTTGATTGTCATTAATGCTTGTGGTAGGCTTAATGTAGGTAGGCTTTACTAAGCTGACAATAAAGGGAAATAAATGGCAAAAGAGAAAGCATTAGTTATAGTCGAGTCTCCGGCTAAATCAAAGACAATAAAAAAGATTTTAGGAAATGATTTCCAAATAGAGGCAAGTTTCGGGCATATCAGGAACTTACCGTTAAAAGATCCCGCAACAGATAATTTAGGATTTGACGTCAACAATAACTTTGAACCAAAATTTGAAATCATTGCCGGTAAACAAAAAGTTGTAACAAAATTAAACGAACTTGCTAAAAAGAGCGACAAAATATACCTTGCATCCGACCCCGACCGTGAGGGAGAGGCTATTGCGTGGCATGTTAGACAAGTATTAAAAGTGCCGGATGAAAAGATTTATCGTATAGTATTTAACGAAATTACCCCAAAAGCGGTTAAGCATTCTGTTGAAAATCCGCGCTCAATTGACATGGATATGGTAAAAGCACAACAAACAAGACAAATCTTAGATAAGCTTGTAGGTTTTAAATTAAGCCCCGTACTTTGGAAACAAATCGGTAACAGAAACTTATCAGCAGGGCGTGTTCAGTCGGTTGCGCTCAGAATGATTTGCGAACGGGAAGACGAGATTGAAGCTTTTGTTCCGCAGGAATACTGGTCTATTCATACTATTCTGGATAAAGACGGAAAAGAATTTGAAGCGGAATTATCAAAAATTAAAGGTAAATCTGTTGAAAAGCATATTAAAAATCAAGAAGAAGCACAAAAAATTGTTGACTTTCTAACGAATTATCCGACAGAAATGGATGTAACAAAAGTTACTAAAAAAACGACAAAACGTAAGCCTTCAGCACCTTTTATAACTTCAACCATGCAGCGTGCGGCAAGCTCAAAATTAGGGTTTGGGGTACAAAAAACCATGCAGGTTGCACAAAAATTATATGAAGGTATTGAAATTGACGGCAACCCTGTCGGCTTGATTACCTATATGAGAACGGATAGTGTCCGTGTATCAGACGACGCTCAGGCTATGGCAAAGGACTATATCCTTAATAACTACGGCGAAAAATACTACCCTGATAAACCTAATATTTATGCTAAAGGTAAACAAAACGTTCAAGATGCTCACGAAGCTATTCGTCCGTCATACCCTGAAAGAACTCCTGATAGCTTAAAGAAATTTTTAGATAACGACCAATATAGATTATACAAGCTTATTTGGGAAAAATTTATGTCATCTCAGATGGCAAACGCTGACGTTGCAAATAAAACCGTTGAAATTACTGCAGGCGATTATACATTGAAAGCAGGAACGAGCAAAGTTACCTTTGACGGATTTTTAAAAGTATACAATGACGCAGAAGAAGAAGAACAAGAGAATGATGCAAAAATTCCTGACCTGAATGAAGGGGACAAAGTTAAGTGTAAAAAAGTTGATCCAAAACAACACTTCACTCAACCACCGCCAAGATATAACGAAGCTTCATTGGTTAAAGCACTTGAAGAACAAGGTATAGGGCGTCCTTCAACTTATGCGACGATTATTACCGTAATCCAAACAAGAAAATACGTTGAAAAGAAAAACAAAGTCCTGTTCCCGACACTACTCGGAAGAACGGTTTCAAAGCAGCTTTGTGAACAGTTTGCAAAAATTATGGACTATAAATTTACTGCAAGCATGGAAAGTAAATTGGACGAAATTGCAGATAAAAAAGTAGTTTGGACAAAAGTTTTGTCAGATTTTTATGCACCGTTTATGGAAAACGTAAACAGCGTAATGCAAACGGCAGAACGAGTAAAAATAGAAACTAAAATCAAATGTCCGAATTGCGGAAAACCGATGCTTGTCAGAACAAGCCGCAAAGGTACACAGTTCCTCGGCTGCTCGGGTTATCCTGAATGCCAGACAACAATGTCATTAAACGCACTAAATGAAGAGCCGACAACAACAGGCGAAGAAGAACTCTGCGAAGAAAAATGTCCTAAATGCGGTTCTGATATGGTATTCAAAATTGGACCTTACGGCAAATATATGGAATGTACCGATCCTGATTGCGCGCACAGACAACCTTATGTAAAATCTACCGGCGTAACTTGCCCTAAATGCGGCAAAGGTCAGATTGTTGAGAGAAAATCTAAACGAGGAACAATCTTCTACGGATGTAATCAGTATCCGGAGTGCGATTATGTTATGTGGAACGAACCGACAGGCGAAACCTGTCCTGATTGCGGTGCCTTGTTAGGAAAAGTCGTTACAAAAAACGGAACAACTCTGAAATGCTCAAATATCAAATGTCATTTCAAAAAAGAATTACCTCAGGAAAATTTAACCGAACAAGAAGATAATTAGTGGTGAGGGGTTGGACAAAAGACGATAAGTCGATAAGACAATAAGTCGATAAGTCGATAAGTCGATAGGTTCGTATCGGGGGATGAGTTAATTCTGCACCCAGAGGACTTGAACAAAAACTAATTAACGTAAAGAACTTAACGACTTAACGTCCTAACGACTCAACGACTAAAAAAGTCTTTTTGTTGGCGTAGCAACGCCAACCTACCTTATGTAAAGAACTTAACGACTTAACGTCCTAACGTCTTAACGTCTTAACGTCTTAACGACGTATCGCGATACGTTAACACGTTCATCTCTTCTGCGGAACAATTCCTCTTCCGTCAGTAGTGTGGTAAAATAAGCGGAAATGGGAATATACTAAGGATATAGCGTACATTATGGCTGCCACATTAATTATTTTATCTTTACTAAATCTTTTTTTATCAAATCGAAAAAATATTTATCAATAACGTTATAATCCGTTATATTCACCCTATATGGGAGTTTACTCTCATTAAATTTTTGTTCAATCACAGCAATTACAACATAATCTACAGGCTTATCACTCTTTAACAGAATATCTAAATCCGACGATACAGTAAAATCCCCCTTAACTCTGGAACCGTAACAAAAAAATTCATACGGATATTCCGACAAAATACCTTTTATAATTTCTTCTTCTGCTTGATTAACGCCGCTAATCATCTTGTAATACACCATTTAAAGAGTTTATCAAAAATTCAATATCAACTATAAACTGAGGAATTACCTCTATAATAGGATATGTCCATTGGTCATTATATTCATGCGATGTTGTATTTCGTTTTTCTCTGTAATCTACCCAATGCTCGAAATTTTTAATTAACCCTAACCCGTACATTTCACGAAAAATATTATTTATAGTTAAATCTTTTTCTGTTTTATCATATTCTTTTTTCAAAAATTTACTCATTATTTTTTTTGCAGATTCATAAGTATACCCAAAACGCTGAATACAAGAATCTTTTATATAACCTTTTATTTTTGAATTAGATTCTTCTGCAAAATCTTTATAACAATCTTTTAAAGTATTATAACTGTTAACCAGTACATTTAAATTTAACTCTGATTTTTTCATATCGAAAGCATAACATATTATACATATAATTACAAATCCTACTATAAATACAGGATTACAAAGGTATTTATTATACGATAAAATATAATAAACAAGGAGCAGCATATATGGAAAAATTCGGACTAATAGGTTATCCTCTCGGGCATTCAATGTCGGAATATATTCATAAAGCAGGATTTGAAAGCCTTGGAATAAATGCTACGTATGAATTATTGGAGACTCCGCCCGAAGAGCTTGTAGACAGAATAAAATTTCTCAGAAGGGAAGGCTACTCCGGATTTAACATAACAATACCGCACAAAGTTCCTATGGCACTTTTTGTTGACAATGTCGATAAATATGCGGATATCACAGGGGCAATTAATACAATAAAAATTAATTC
>ONTD01000018.1 GCA_900320675.1 uncultured bacterium | reverse complement strand
GACGATATTCTTGTTGGTAAGGTTACACCTAAGGGTGAATCCGAACATCCGCCTGAAGAAAAATTGTTGAGAGCAATTTTTGCGGAAAAAGCAAGAGATGTAAAAGATAATTCATTAAGAGTTCCTCACGGTGAAGGCGGCAGAGTTATCGACGTTAAGGTATTTGACAGAGAAAAAGGTGATGAATTACCTCCTGGAGCAAATACCGTAATCAGGGTTTATATTGCACAAAAACGTAAAGTTTCTGTCGGTGATAAACTTTCAGGACGTCATGGTAACAAAGGTATTGTATCAAGGATTCTTCCTAGAGAAGATATGCCGTTCTTACCTAACGGTACTCCTGTAGATATCGTATTGAACCCACTTGGTGTTCCTTCACGTATGAATGTTGGTCAGACTTATGAATTGTTATTAGGTTTGGCTGCATACTTGACAGGTAACCACTATGAAGCTCCTTCTTTCGATGAAAGATACGGCGATAATACTTCTGAAAAAGCTACAAAGGCAGAGCTTATCAAAGGTATTAAAGAATCAGGCTTTGATTGGGTTAACGAAGACGGTAAGGTAACGTTGATAGACGGAAGAACCGGTGAACCGTTCGATAGACCGGTTGCTGTTGGTCTTTCTTATATCTTAAAACTTGTTCACCTTGTTGATGATAAGATTCACGCAAGAAGTACAGGTCCTTACTCATTAGTTACACAACAACCTTTAGGCGGTAAAGCTCAGTTCGGCGGACAGAGATTCGGTGAAATGGAAGTTTGGGCTTTGGAAGCTTATGGTGCTGCGTATACATTGCAGGAAATGTTGACTATTAAATCCGATGATGTAAACGGACGTAACAGAGCTTACGAAGCAATCGTTAAAGGTGATAATATTCCAAGACCGGGTATTCCTGAGTCATTTAAGGTACTTGTAAGAGAATTACAAAGTATCGGTTTGGATATTACGGTAGCGAAGAAAGACGGTGCCGAAGTTGATTTGATGACAGATATGGATGATATGAGAAAGTCAGCTCCAAAAAGAACGCTTTCTGATATTGATTCGGAATTGTTAAATATCAATTTCTTCGAAACACCGACAACCTTCGGAGATATGTAATTTGTACGGGGAATTTCAATTCCCCGAAGCAAATGGTAAAGTGAATAGGTTATTGAGTGATAAAGTGAATAAGTTTTTACAAATGTAAAACGGTTTATACATTCATAAGACCTTAGAACAATAAAAGGAGAAAAAATAAAAATGTCAACAAGTATTGATTATTTTGACTATATACGAATTAGTATAGCGTCGCCGGAAAGGATTTTGAAATGGTCCTACGGTGAAGTTACTAAGCCGGAAACAATCAACTACCGTACATTGAAACCTGAAAGAGATGGTTTATTCTGCGAAAGAATTTTTGGACCATCAAAAGATTGGGAATGCTATTGCGGTAAATATAAAAGAGTTCGTCATAAAGGTATTATCTGCGAACGCTGCGGTGTTGAAGTTACAGATTCAAAAGTCAGACGTCAAAGAATGGGACACATCAAATTGGCAGCTCCTGTTTCTCATATCTGGTTTTTGAAAGGTATTCCTTCATATCTTGGCTTATTGTTAGATATGACTTTGAAAGATTTGGAACAAGTTATCTACTTTAATAACTACGTAGTAATTGATCCTGCAGATTCAGAATTCAAAAAGCTTCAATTATTGAGCGAAGAAGAATATGAAGATTACATGGTTGAACACGAAGACAGTGCATTAAAAGTAGGTATCGGTGCAGAAGCAATTAAAGAATTGCTTGGCGAGCTTGATATTAAGAAAATGGCAGAAGAAATGAGAGCCGAATTAAATGAAGGCGTAACTTCTGTTCAAAGAAAATCTAAATTAATAAAGAGATTAAGATTATTAGATTCGTTGATTTCATCGGAAACAGATCCTACTTGGATGGTAATGGATGTACTTCCTGTAACTCCTCCGGATTTGAGACCTATGGTTCAATTGGATGGCGGACGTTTTGCAACATCAGATTTGAATGATTTGTACAGACGTGTAATCAACAGAAATAACCGTTTACAAAGATTATTGGAAATGGGCGCTCCTGAAATTATCGTAAGAAATGAAAAGAGAATGCTTCAAGAAGCGGTGGATGCTCTTATCGATAACGGCAGAAGAGGCAGAACGGTTGTCGGACCTAATAACAGAGCGTTGAAATCATTATCTAATATTATAGAAGGTAAACAAGGTCGTTTCAGACAGAACTTGCTTGGTAAACGTGTAGACTACTCAGGTCGTTCAGTAATCGTTGTAGGTCCTCAATTGAGCTTGAATCAGTGCGGTTTGCCAAAAGAAATGGCTATTGAACTGTTTAAACCTTTTGTTGTAAATAAATTAATTGAAAGAGGATACGTTCAAAATATTAAATCTGCAAAGAAGAAGATTGAACGTTCGGAAGCAATAGTATGGGATATATTAGAAGAAGTAATCGACGGACATCCGGTATTATTGAACCGTGCTCCAACCCTTCACAGACTTGGTATTCAGGCATTTGAACCAAAGCTTGTAGAAGGTCGTGCAATTCAACTTCATCCGTTGGTATGTACAGCGTTCAACGCAGACTTTGACGGCGACCAGATGGCAGTCCACGTGCCGCTTTCTATTGAAGCTCAAACTGAAGCCAGAATGTTGATGTTAGCAACAAATAATATTCTTGCTCCGGCAACAGGTAAACCGATTATTACTCCATCTCAGGATATGGTCTTGGGTATGTATTACTTAACTATTATTAAAAATCCTGAAATGCCTGTAAAAGGTTACTTCTACAACTTCCAAGACGCTATTTCAGCGTTAGAAGTTGGCGTAATCGAGCTTCACGACAAGATTGTCGTAAGAGATGAAAAAGGTGAAAGAATAGAAACTACCGTTGGTAGAATTATATTCAACGAAACAGTAAGAAAAGCAATCGCTTTGTCTGCTTAACTCAAGTGAATGTATAAAAGAAATTAAATTGAGGAAATATAGAATGGAAACAACTTATACTAATTCAAAGAAAACACTTGACTTCATAAACAAACAGATGGATAAAAAGGCGTTAAACCAATTTTTATCTCAGATGTATTTGGAGTTTGGTGGTGCTACAACTGCGGAATTGGCTAACAGTTTGAAAAACCTTGGTTACAAGTATGCAACCAAATCAGGTACAACAATTTCTATTGCGGATTTGCAGGTGCCTGAAGTAAAGAAAGAACTGTTAAAAGAAGCCGAAGTTGAGATTGAAAAATCAACAAACAGATATTTAAAAGGTGAAATCACCGAAGTTGAAAGATATACCAAGGTTATAGACACTTGGTCCGAAACTACTGCAAAGTTAACATCAAGTGTTGTTGATAACTTTGACAGATTAAATCCGGTATATATGATGGCGTTCTCCGGTGCGAGAGGTAACTTATCACAGGTATCACAGTTAGTTGGTATGCGTGGTTTGATGGCTGATGCACAGGGACAAATTATCGACTTGCCGATTAAGGCTAACTTTAAAGAAGGTCTATCCGTTACAGAGTACATCATTTCATCATACGGTGCAAGAAAAGGTCTTGTAGATACTGCGTTGAAAACAGCTGACTCAGGATATTTGACAAGACGTTTGGTTGACGTTGCTCAAGATGTTATTATCAGAGCTGATGACTGCCATACAGATAAATATATCAATATGAAACCGATTAAAGACGGTGATACAATTATTGTTCCGTTGATCGATAGATTACTGGGCAGAACGATTGCTCAAGATATAGTTGATGAAAACGGTAACGTTATAGTTGCAAACGGTACAACGATGGACAGAAAAGATATCAGAAAGATTTCAAGATTAAATCAAGATAAATTGAATGAAAACGGATTGAAAGTTCGTTCAGGTTTAACTTGCGGTCTTGAATACGGTATTTGTCAAAAATGTTACGGTTGGGCTATGACAACTCAAAAGCTTGTTGATATCGGAGAAGCAATCGGTATTATTGCAGCTCAATCAATCGGTGAACCTGGTACCCAGTTGACCATGAGAACATTCCACACAGGTGGTGTATTCAAAGGTTCAGGTGCAATGAAGACAGTTGAAGCTGCTATTGCAGGTGAAGTCGTTTCAAATGTTAAAACAAGAGAATTCAGAACCCGTCATGGTGATGTAGTTAGAATTTCTAACTATGAAGCTGATATTGAGATTAAAGGCTCCAAGAAGACTGAAAAATATCATATTCCGGCAGGTTCTACGGTATTTTTTGAAAACGGCATGAAGGTTGACAAGGGATTCAAACTTGCAACTTATGAACCGGTATCACAGGGAGACGGTTCCCGTTTGACAGAAAAGGCTACAAAAGATATTACGACTGATTTATCAGGTGAAGTAATATTTGAAGATTTCGTAGCTGATGAAAAGAAAGACAGACAAGGTAATATTTCAAGAACAACTAATAAACAAGGCGTTATTTGGGTATTAGGCGGTGATGTATATAACCTTCCTGGCGGATCCAAAGTTCTTGTAAAAGACGGACAAGCTATTAAGTCAGGTGAGAAATTGGCTGAAACTTTGACAATTTCTGAACATGGCGGGGAAGTCCGTTTCGGTGAAGACCTTGTCGTTGAAGATGTAAAATTTGAAGGTAAGAAGATTAAGAAGATTGTTCAAGGTAAGGAAATTACTATTGTAATTGCTTCTTTGGCACCTGAAAATGCTACATTTGAACAAACTAAGAAGGAACAAATCTGGACAGTTAAAAAGACAGGTGAAAAATATATCGTAAAAGCGCCTGTTGATACTCCGGTAGAAAACGGTATGATTATCGCCGAATTAATCGATGATGATTGTGCGGTTACCTCATCCGGTGAAATCAGATACGTTGATGTTGAAGTTGACGAAAATCAAATTATTACAAAACCGGGTTCGGTAGTATTTATTCCGGAAGAAATTCACCAGATTTCAAAAGATTCATCATTGAAGATGGTTGAAAACGGAACATTTGTTACTGCCGGTACAGAGGTGGTAAAAGATGTATATTGCCATATCGACGGTATTGTAGAATTCAAAGAGTATAATGACGTAATACATGAAATTACGGTAAGACCTGGAGAAATCCATTCACTTCCTAATGTTGGTGCATTAAAGGTTGATGAAGGTGAAGTGGTTAAGAAAGGTACCGTAATTGCAGATGGCGTAAAAGCAAAAGAAACATCAATCGTTACAATTATGGATTCATCAATGGATGATATTGCTATCGATGATTTGGATGAAGAGTTGGATACTACTTTGAATTTAGACGAAGATAGTATTTCAAATCAGCCAATTCAAATTTTGGTAAGACCTGTTCAAGTATTGAATGTTGATCAAAAGGAAGTTTCAATTAAATTTAATACAACAGATGAATTGATTGATATAGTTCCTGTAACTCAATTACAATACAAGGATGGTGCGAGAGTTCGTAACCTTGACGGTTCTACTATTACAAGAACAAGTTTGGTTCTTCAAATGCAAGGGTATTTGTCACACCTTAAAGGTATGGTTGAACTCGATAGCAGCAACAATTTGAGAATTGTAGTTTTGGAAAACTTAATTGTTCGTCGTGAACAAGAAAGTAATTCAAAATTAGCTTCATCTTTACAGACAGAATTGTTGGTAAAAGACGGAGAAGTAATTGATGCAAAAACTCCAATTGCTAAGACTCAAGTTCTTTCAGTGAATGATGGTGTAGCATCAATTCACGATAATGAATCGGAAACAAGAAGATTATTGTTAACCAGTGAAACATATGAAGCAAAAGTAAAAGTTTCAGGTAAAGCAAAAGTTAAAAAAGGTGATTTTGTTAAAATTGATGATGTAATTTCTGATAAGGGTGACAAGTCAACCGCTTCCGGTCAGGTTATCGGAGTAAATAAGGGTGAAGTAATAATAAGAAAAGGTCGTCCTTATTTGGTAAGCCCTGGTACAATGTTGCTTGTTGAACTCGGAGCATTGGTACTTAGGGGTGATATGATAGCATCTCTTGTGTATGAAAGACAGAAAACCGGTGATATCGTTCAAGGTTTGCCGAGAGTAGAAGAACTTCTTGAAGGTCGTAAGCCTAAAGATTGTGCTATCTTAGCAGAAGAAGACGGTATAGCTGAAATTGATACTGATGAAGATTTGCCAAGATTGTTCTTAGTAAATGACAACGGCAGAACTGAAATCAAATATGCAATCGATGCAAATATTATCGTAAATAACAAAGAAAAAATCACTAAAGGTCAACCTTTAACTTCAGGTCCTTTAAATCCGCATGATGTAATCAGACTTTGCGGTCCGGAAGCTGCTCAGCAGTATTTGGTAGATGAAGTACAGCGTGTATACCGTTCTCAGGGTGTAGAAATTGCAGATAAACACGTTGAAATTATCGTCCGTCAAATGACTAAAAAGGTTAAAGTTGTTGATGCTGGGGATACTAAACTTCTTCCTGGAGAACTTGTAGAAGTTCAACTGTTCGAAAAAGAAAATGCAGAGGTAGAAAAGAATGGCGGTACTAAGGCAACTTGTGAATACATGTTGTTAGGTATTACAAAAGCTTCTTTGAACACCGAAAGCTTTATTTCGGCAGCATCATTCCAAGAAACAACAAGAATTCTTACTGAAGCTGCGGTTGACGGTAAGAAAGATATGTTGAGAGGTTTGAAAGAAAACGTTATTATAGGTCGTTTGATACCGGCAGGTACAGGATTCCATCACTTGTCAAATGCAAACGAAGAAAAAGAACGTGAAGCGAGAAAACGTGCTGTTGCTCAGAGAAATCAAGCAAGAAAACCATCTGCGATTTTGGAAGAAATCGAAGGTATGTTTGGGGCTCCTGACTTGACTATTGATGATAACGGTATTGTTGAATAATCAAAGGATACATACAATAATAAGGCGGCGCAATTTGGCGTCGCCTTTTTTATACTACAATATTAATAGTTTTGTAAACATGTGTAAATTTTTTTCTGTCATGGGCTTGCCAAAATTTTATATTCGGTTAAAAATAGCATAAGAAACTTGGAAGGAACAGAAAATGTTGATAGGGAAAACCGAATTTAACATACCTCAAAGGAAACGAACTGAGGGATTAATATCCCCTAGAAAATTTCCTCTCATGGAATCGGTATCACTATCTTCAATTAATCGTTTAAATAAAGAGCCTTTAAATAATAATTCAACTGATTTATCATTTAAAGGTTCTTTTTTATATACAAGTGCAAATAAGAGTAATAAATATATAAAGAGTGAATTAATAGATTTTGCTAAAAAGAATTTAGGGCATATGGGAGAAGATTTGTATAATCACGTAGCATCTTCCAAATTAAATATTGCTCATAAGATGTTCTATGAGGCAAAGGGCGGCGAGATATTTAACATCAAAACGGGTGAAATTGTTGATAAAATTGATCCTGCAATGCCGCAATTATTCAGAACTCTTGAAGAAGGCGAAGTTATTTTCCACAAAAAGTCCATCCCTCATTTAGTTGGTGATGGACTTGTTTTAAAGAACCTTCCGTCAGATATATTGAACGGTGTTGTAGATTTAGTCGGCAAAATTAAGCCGTTCAAAAAATGGTCTGAGAAAACTCATAACTCTGATTTTATGAAGAGTTTACGTGCTGAGTCAAAAATTGAAGCTCAAATAAGTGCGTTAAGAGGTCTTGCCGAAACGAGAGCAAAGCTATTAAAAGATGGAAAAACAGAGGAAGAAATCCGCTCGGCAATTTTTCAAAGAAAAATGAAAATGTTTGATCCGAAAACCGGAAATTATGATACAAAGCACGAACGATCTTTGAACAGAATTGTTTCCGGTATTCCGCCTGCATTGTTTCTTGCAAATGATGCATATAACTTGTCAAGAATGATGGATGATAATAAAGATAAAGCGGAACATGAAAAGAAAATCAGGTTCAGACAGGAAATGAGCCGTATATTTATAAATGCTTATATAACTTTGATTACGTTTGGTGCGTTGCAAAAGGTTATGAATAATTCAAATGCCGGTATAATGTTGACGACAGGATTAACGGCGTTGTTTACGGAATCAGTTTCACGTCTTTCTAACGGCAAACATATAAAACGCCTTTCTCCGGAAGAAGCAAGGGAAGAAAATAAAAAGAATAATGCACCGGAAAAGGATATAAAACCTGATACTTCATTTAAAGCTGCAAGTAAAGCAAAGACAGACAACAGAGCTCAACAAAAACCGTTACTTTCAATAGATACTTTAGCAAAAGCTTCTGCCGGTGTGATTGCTGCGGGCTTTGCATTAAAAGGATTAAGGAAAGTCAGTGCAATTGATAATGCAATTAAATCATCATTCAAGCCGTTTAAAAACTTGTATGATAAATTAACAACAATCCATGACTACAGGATTGATAAAACAAAATTTGATGAAATTGTAAAAGTCCTAAAAGAAAACGGATTTTCTGAGGATATTGCAGAAGATTATATAAGAGTTTCAAAATATGCACAGAATGCTGACGGTACGATAAGTCTTGGTGCAAGAGATAAGAAGGTAAAACCTCTTGTAAATTTTGTAATTGCTCCGTTTAAATTTGCGTGGAGTACGGTTACTTTACCTTACAGATTAGTTGATAAAGCTATTAAGTCATTTACTCATCAGCCAAAGACGGTTAAAGTGCCGATAAATGATGAAAAAACAATTAAAGTAATTGCAGAAAATATGCAAAAAGATTTAAATTTAACTAATGATTTTGCCAGAGATATTGAAAAATTTGTTAAAGAATTAAAAAATACACCGGCTGAAAAATTGAGTGAAACACAAAAACAATTTTTATGCAGAGTGGGTGATGTTGAGGCATTGGCAAAAAGCGTTGATAATATTGGGAAACGTGCATTGGAAGAGAATTTTGATGCAAAGAAATTCCATGACTATGTTTGTGATAATTTGTTAAAATCATTTAATGTGGATACTATGTCAAACGTTTCAAATGCTGAGTTGTCAAATCTTGCAAAGACGGCGGCCACGGCAGCAACACTTTGGTTCTTGATGACTGATAATTACAATATGGTTATGTTAAAGTCAAACGGTAACGATGTAGAGGGTGCTCAAACTAAATTTAAAGAAAGATTTGTTCAAGAAGGTTCAAGGTTGTTCTATCAGACATTGTTGATTGACTTGTTTAACAGTACATTCAGAAATCAGTACAACAAGTCTTTATTTGGTATGACTTGGATTACACTGACTAATACGACAATGGGTGAATGGTTGACAAGAAAATCAGTAGGTGTTGCGGTTGGCGCTCATACAAGAGATGAGTTGTTAAAGATGGAAGAAAAACAGGATAATGCTACCGGTTTCTTGAAAGGCTATTACAACTTTATGCAAAGACTTACCGGAAAACGCTCAATTAAGTCTTATGACGTGAGCAAGAGTGATATAAAAGAAGAAATTCAAGAAATCAAAGACGAGGACGAAATTCCGTTTGCGAGCAGCAATAACAGAATTAAACAGGTAATAAAAGCATAGATATTTACAATTGTAATCTGTCGGTGTTATAATTGTTTTACGGTCGGAGTTAAGATAATCGATGATGAGTAATACAAAAAAATTATCAATTGCGTTCTATTGGCATATGCATCAACCTGTGTACCAGCTTTCGCCTGATGGTGATTACTTGATGGCATGGGTGAGGCTGCATGCGGTAAAAGATTATCTTGATATGATTACGATAACCGATAATTATAAAAATATAAAGGTCAACGTAAATTTGGTACCGGTGTTATTGGATGCGTTTATAGATTACGGAATTAAAGGTGCTCATGACCTGCATTCACGGTTAACTGTTACTCCGATAGAAGAATTAAATGACGAGGATAAGGAATTTATATTAAATAATTTTTTTGATGCAAATTATAAAACGATGATTTATCCTTATCCTGAGTATAACCGTTTGTTTCAGAAGCGCCAATCATTTAGAGAGGTTGATGTAAATGCGTTCACAGATCAAGAATATTCCGATTTGATGGCATTGTTTAATATGGTTTGGTTTGATCCGGTTTACGTAAAGGATTACCCGTTACTCAAAAAGCTTTTGAAAAAGGGAAAAAATTACACATATGAAGACAGATGCACAATAATTGAGATGCAGCGTGATATAATAAGAAAAATTATTCCTACGTATAAAGATTTTGTTGAGCGAGGTAAAGTTGAGGTTACAACAAGTCCGTATTATCACCCGATTTTACCGATATTATTGGATATAAATTCTGCAAACATTTCAAATAAAGAGGGCTTGCCATCAAATTTAAAAATGTCTTTGGACGCTAAAATGCAAACAGAAGCTGCCTTAGACAGAATTGAAGAATTAATAGGTGTGCGTCCGAGGGGGATATGGCCTTCTGAGCATTGTATCAGTTCGCAAGAATTGGAATTATTTAAATCATTGGGAGTTGATTGGTCTATATCTGATGAAGGTATACTTGCAAGCTCCATAAATTTTGAATTTATCCGTGATTTTAAGGGGTATATGGAAGAACCTTATCATTTGGTGAAATCTTATGAGCATAAATCCGGAGTTAAAATGATATTCAGAAATTCAATGATTTCTAATTTGATAAGTTTTGAATATCCGAATTTTGATTCGGAATTGGCGGCTAAAGATTTGTATGAACGAATAAAGGTAATGCAAAGTAAATTATTGTCCTCTCCTGATGAAAATCATTTGTTAACGATCGCTATGGATGGTGAAAATTGTTGGGAAAATTACCCTCAAGACGGCAATATTTTCTTAAATACTTTGTATAAGCTAATATCGGAAGATGACTCTTTAGAAACAGTTTTAATAAGTGAGTATTTAGACAAAGAAAAAAATCATAAACCATTAAATAAAATACAGGCAGGTTCTTGGATAAACAGAAATTTTAAATTATGGATAGATGAGCCTATTAAAAATTTAGCTTGGCAATATTTAAAAAATGTAAGAGACGATTTTTCAAAGTTTGTAAAGCAGCATCCTCTTAATATGCATATAGAAGATGCAAAAAAGGAATTATTTATTTGTGAAGGCAGTGATTGGTTTTGGTGGTACGGAGAACCAAACGATTCCGGACGTGATAACATTTTCGACTACTTATTTAGGGAACATTTAAAAAATGTTTACGTATATTTAGGTTTAGAACCTCCTGAATATTTGGATGAACCGTTGCTATCTATGGCGACAAAGCCGTCAAGATATCCTAAAGGTGAAATTAAACCGCTTATTGACGGGGAAGAAGATGATGATTCTTGGATTAATGCGGGATGTATTGATATTCCGGACGGACCTGTTTTAAAGGAAAATAAATTTTTTGACAGGATATGTTTTGGTTATGACAAGGATAATTTATATTTAAGATTTTACGTTAACAATTACGTTTTATCTAATCCGGTTACAAAAAATTGGATTTACCAAATGTATGTTTATACCCGTAATTCTTCAAAAAAACATTCCTTGTCTCCGATTAGACTGATAAATAAAACTGACGATGTTTTACCTATAACGAAGCAAAAATTTCATAATGAAATACAAATTTCATTGATCCATGGGGAATTAAAGTTTGTCAGGTTAATCAAATCTATTCCGAATAATTTGTGGGCATTGGGCAGTTCAAAAGATATAAAATTTGTATTTGATAAAGTTATAGATTTACAAATACCGTTTGACAGTTTAGATATAAATCATGAAGAAAATATGGAATTTGTGTTTGTAAATGCTGCAGTCGGTTTAAATGATGTATTTATTCCGAACGAAATGCTATTAAATATCAGAAGAGATTAATTGTTATATTTTTCTTGTATGACAAATTGCTATAGCAATCGAATCAACTGTATCGTCGAGTTTTGGCAAGGTATCTGTATTAAGGGTAAGTTTAACCATCTGTTCAACTTCACGTTTGTCAGCTCTGCCAAATCCGGTGAGGACTTTTTTTACTTCCATTGGGGTGTATTCAAATATAGGGATATTGTGCATCTCAAGCACTGTTAAAATTACCCCTCTGGCATGTGCCACCGGCATTACTGTAGTTTGATTGTGAACAAAAAACAATTTTTCTATTGCAGCAACATCAGGTTCAAGTTTTTCCAAAATTGTTTGCATGTCATTGTATATTTCTAATAATCTGGAGGATTCCCTTTCCCCCTTTGCTGTTTGTATGGAACCTGATGAAATCAGCTTGTATTCGTTGTTGTCGTAATCTATTAAAGAATAGCCTACTATTGCCATTCCGGGATCTATGCCTAGTATTTTCATAAATAAATTATAGCATATTAAATGATTGTGGCTTTATTTTTACAATTTTTTATCATTGTTTTGTACCCAAATAATTGTGATATCAATGGGTTCTTTATATGAAAAAGGATTTGGATTTTTGGGTTGAAAATTGTTTTTTTCCGCCTTTTGGTCATAGTATTTGATTTTTTTATATAAATTTTTTGTATAATTTAACAGATCCATAGTTACTTTACCACCATATATGTATTATTATAGTTTTGCAGAAATTTATAATCCCCAAAAAGTTTATGTTTTAAAAATAAAAGATTGCTAATTATGGTATGTGTGTAATATAATATGACCAGATATGAAGAGAAAAATTGCAGCGATTATTATATTAAGTTGTACCGCTATATTATATGGCGGGTATTTGTTGGGGATTCCTTTAGCCTTAAATAATTCAAAATTCGAAAATTTTGCTGAGAGAACAATACAAAATATGGCGGGTTATAAGGTTGACTTAGTTAATCCTAAAATTAGGGCTGGCATTATTCCTTCTATAATTTTCAGAGCTGAAGAATTAAATGTGTTAAATGATGACAATACCAAGGCTATGGCAATCGACAGACCTTATATTAATATTAAGTTAATTCCGTTGCTATTTAAGAATATTAATATTTCAAAATTAAAAGCTGATGGACTGTATGCGAATGTGATTTACGATAAAAATCATAACTTTAAATTGGGACAATACCCGATAAAGTTGCAGAACAATCCTAAGTTTACTCTTGAAAAATTGTCAGCAAATCTTGGTAAATACGATATTTCTTTGAATGATGAAGTCCAAAATAAAAATATAAAATTAATCGGTAGTTATTTTAAAATAGATAATTACAAAGCAAATAAAAATATTAGTTTTTCTACTGATTCACAATTATTAATTGGAGATAAAATTTCAAAATTAATTGCGGATGTTGATTTAGATTTGCCTTTACAGAAGGTTTCCGAGGATAAGATAAAACTAAACGTAAGTCTAAAAGATTTGGATTTGTCGGAGTTTAATGAATATGCTAAGACTCTTACAAAAGGTAAAATTAAAAATTTAAGCGGGATTGTAAATTATACTTCCAAAACGAAGAAGTCTCACGGACACAAGAACATAAAATCGAATATAAGTATAGACAAGCTTGCGGTGATGCTTGATACTAAGGATACTTCAATATATTGTGATAATCCGCTCAATATTACGAGTGATGTAAATGTAATTAATGATGGTGTCAAAATAAATAATTTTAAAATTCTTTCAAAGGGTATAGATGCAATGCTTTCCGGCGGCGTGTATAAGACAGGTGCAAAATTTCCGAAACTGGATTTAAAAGCAACCGTAAACCATGCAAGAGGGGAAAATATAATACCTCTCTTTCCGGGGGATGAAAACTTAAATCCGGATTTCAATTTCAGAAAATTAAAAGAACACACTATATACGGAAATGCTACGGGAAATCTCGATATTGTAGGTGATGCGGATTACCCGAATTTGTACGGAAATGTTTTATTAACGGATGTGTATCTTGTTGAACCTATTAAAGATGCACCTCAAAATGCTTTGATAAAACTTAATTTTGACAAACATACCATGAAGCTGGATGCCCATGTTTTAACCGATCCAAACGAATATGTTGATGTAAAGGGTTCTTTTAAGCTATTTAGAGAAAGATATTCTGATTTGGATATTAAAACAACTAAAAATATAAATTTGGTAAAAGCGAAAAAAGTTTTAATGCCGTTGAGGGAGATATTTAAATTTGAGCTCGGACCTGTTCCGATGATGGATGTTCCGGCCGGATTTGGAAATGCCGCGTTTAGAATTTCCGGAACAAAACAGGACCCTCATGCGTGGGGACAGATAAATTTTCGAAACGGAACCGCATCGTTTATTGAAATAAATAATATGGTTGCAAAAAATGTTGCAGGCTGGGTAAAATTTGACGGAGATGATGTTGATTTTAAAACAACTTCTTTGAATCTAAACGGTTTGCCGGTTGATGTTAACGGAAAGTGTACTATGAAAGGCGATTTGTCTGTTGATGTAAAAGGAGACGGACAAAATTCTCAGGATTTATTAAAAATCGTGAATACTTCACCAATTCTTAAAGAGTTACAGCATATGCTTTCTCCGATTACATCAGCAAACGGTAAGACAAAGGTCTTTATTACGGTATTCGGGCATGTAAACAGGGGAGTGCAGCCTGTATTTAATAAGGATTTGTTTGCTAAAGGTTGGATAGAATTTTTATCCAACTCAATGACATTTTTCCCCGAAAAAGTTCCTGCATCTAATATAAACGGGATTGTAAATTTTGATAAAAATGACGGTAGCTTTAAAATTGATGCAAATCTTGTAAATTCTCCGATAACTGCAAATGGGTTTATTAAAAATAATGTATTGACTGCAAATGCATATTCTCATAAATTTAGTGCATATGACGGATGGAAAATTGCAAAATTATTTTACGGAAATAAAATCATACCTATTCCGGGATTAAGTAGCATTAACACCTCTTTTTCAGGACACTATAAAGGGGTTATAAATATTGATAAATTTGATTACAGTAAAATTGTTGCAAAAGGAAGAATTTATAGTAATTATGGATCAAAGGCTCCTATTCTTGTAAATAACAGTGAGTTTAATGTTAAAAACGGACATGTACATGTTTCTCCTATTAAGGGTACTTTAAAGAATAATCCGTTTAATTTGCAAGTCGATGTTGATAATATTATGACCGATAAACAGGCATATAACGGTTATTTTTCAATGAAAAAATTTGACCTGTCTGCATTAAACGAGTTGGAAATTCCGGAATTACCAAGATTCAATGAATTTGGGCAGTTTAAAGGTTTTGTTGATATTGCTTCAAAAATTAAAAATAATAATATAAGAGTATTTACACAACTTTCAGATATTAGTTTTGTGTACAAACCAAAAATCATGAAAATAAAAATTCTTGACGGGAATGCTTTGTATGACGACGATAACCTTAATTTAAATCGTATAAATGCTCTTGCGGGCGATATGCCGGTATTTCTAAACGGTAAAATATCCGGTGTATCCACGGACAATCCGGATTTAAATATTTACTGTAATGCAAAGCCTACTCAAGAATTTTTTGATCAGTTCTTTAATGCGAAATCTGTTTATCCGATAAAATTAAAAGGGGATGCAATTTTATCTTCTAAATTAAGCGGTTCAATAAACAAATTAAATGCAAAAACGGAATTGAAGCTTGACAAGAATTCGTCAATATACTATATGGGAGCAACAATAGGGGATTTAATTCATGGAGTTGCTATTGACATTGATAGCTTGTCCGGCAAAGATTGGGTAAAGTTAAACAGTTTTAAATACGACAAAATTATTACTTCTCAGAACGGCAGAAAAATTCCTAATACTCAATTGACTGCCAGTGGAGGAATTCAACTTCTTGCGAATAATAATATGCGCTTTAATAATTTTAAGGTCAAAACCAATACTCCGACAGATGCAAAAATCTTTAATATAATTTTTAAAAAGCCGTTTATGAAGCAGGGAACTTTCATGTCAAATTTAACTGTTAACGGTGAAATGTTGAATCCTAAAATTCTCGGTACATTTAAAATATCAGGTATAGATATTCCTATGGTTAACGCTAATGTAAAAGATGTTAATTTTAATTTTAAACCTGATATTATTAATGTTACAGGTACGAGTTCCGTTATGAATAGTAATATATCCGTAGATGCTGTTATAAAAAATAAACTTACTCCGCCTTACGTGATAAATAATTTAAAAGTACATTGTGATTTGTTGGATTTCAACGAGATATCTAATGCGGCGCACGATTATGATGCTACATTATATAAACAACATCTTGGGGTTGATGAAAACGCTAAAAATATTAATACTACAGATGTTATAGTAAAATCAGGTTCAATTACTGCTGATAAAATAAAAATTCAAGAACTGAATGCAACTGATTTTTTGGCTCATTTTTCAATAGACAGCAAGAAAATTTTAAAAATAAAAGATTATATCCTAAAATTGGCAGAAGGTTCTGCGGACGGAAACGGTACGTACAATTTGCAGTCAAATAAGTTAGATTTTCATGTGAACATAAATAAATTTAATGCTCAATCTATAGCGGAATCATTATTCAATATGAAGAGTCAGTTCTTTGGTACTGCAAACGGAAAATTAAATATAAAATGTACCGGCTTAAATCAAGAAGATTGTATGAAAACTCTTTCCGGAAACGGCAATTTTATAATTACTGATGGCAGAATGCCGAAATTAGGTTCTTTGGAATACCTATTAAAAGCTACAAATATTGTTACTAGCGGGATTACTCGTATATCGATTAATAATATAATTGACCTGATTACTCCTTTAAAGACAGGAGAATTTAAAAGTATTACAGGTAAATTTGATTTAGATGGTACTCAGGTTAATAATATAGAAGTTTATTCAATGGGTAAAGATTTAAGTCTGTTTTTGAACGGTTCATATAATCTTGAGACTTATATAGCAAAGATGGAAGTGTATGGTACTCTTTCCACAAACTTAACCTCTGTATTTGGTAAACTAAAAAATCTTTCTCTAAATACATTACTGAATACGATTCCGTTTTTGAAAAATACAGAATTGTCTCCTGAGGTTGAGGCTAAGATTGATAAAATTCCTAAGTATCCAGATGCAACAATATCAAGAATTTTTGCAGTACTTATTGACGGTGATATAAACGGATTTACTTACGTTAAAAGTTTTAAGTGGGTAAAATAGTATTTGTTGGTGCTATTTTAGCGATTTTACGGCATAATTTATATCATCTGATTTATAAATATAGTTGCCTGCAACAAGTGAATTCGCCCCAAAACTTTTACAAATTTTTGAGGTTTCCTCATTAATTCCGCCATCTACCTGAATAATTATTTCGGAATTCTTTTCGCGTATTAACTTTATTTTTTCAGCGCAATCCGCCATAAACTTTTGTCCGCCAAATCCCGGCTCCACTGTCATTACAAGAAGCATATCAAGTTCATTTAGAAACTTAAAACAGTTTTTAGCGGGTGTTTTAGGCTTTATTGACATTCCGGCTTTGATACCGAAAGATTTTATATATGATATTATTTTAAAAATGTCCTCTTCACTCTTCATTGCTTCGTAGTGAAACGTTAAGATATCTGCGCCCGCTTTTGCAAAAGGTTCTACGTATTTTTCCGGATTTTCAATCATTAAGTGTACGTCAAGCGGGATGTGTGCGACTTTTTTAATAGATGCGGTAACCGGTACCCCTATCGTAATATTAGGTACAAAATGTCCGTCCATTACGTCTATATGCAGCCAATCCGCACCGGCATTTTCTGCACGTATTATATCGTGTTCAAGATTTGCAAAATCAGCGGAAAGTATTGACGGTGAAATAATTATTTTATTCATGTTTGATTGCTCCGAGTTTTTGGCAGGCAAGGTATGCCGCATGTTGTTCTGCATCTTTTTTAGATTTCCCGCAACCTTGAGCTATTGCTTCGTTACGATAATATACCTCTACGATAAAAGTTTTATTATGTTCCGCACCTTTTGTTTCTAAAAGCTTGTATACCGGAGTTTCCTTTGTTAACCCTTGAGTGTATTCCTGTAGAATAGCTTTTGCATTGTACTTTTCAAAATTATTATCAACTTCAATTATGTAGTCGTGAAATTTATTTTCCAAATATCCCATAACTTCATTAAATTTACCGTCCAAAAAGTATGCTCCCAAAATTGCTTCAAACGAGCAGGCATTAACAGATTCTAACTTTGTTATTCCTTGCTTTTTATCGTGATTTCCTGCAATAATAAGTCTGTTTAATCCAATTTCATCCGCAATTTTTGCAAGTATGTGATCCGAAACTATAATAGAACGTATTTTGGACATTTGCCCTTCCGTATAGTCTGGATATTCTTTATAAAGAATATTGGACACCGCAAGTTTCAAAACAGCATCTCCTAAAAACTCTAATCGTTCATAACATTCGGTGTAATTAAGATTGTTATCCTTTGTATAGGACGGATGCGTAAGAGCATTTCGGTAATTTGCTTCTGTTATAACTTCTATTTTAAAAATATCTTTTATTTCATCAGAAAGCATTAAAATAAGCCTCTAAAGTATTTTACCCAGTTTATTACCATCTCATTGTGGAACACAAAATAATAGCAAAAATAGTACATAATAGGTATAGCAAATACAAAACTGTCAGTTCTGTCTAAAAATCCTCCATGCCCCGGCAAAGAATCTCCGGAATCTTTGACTCCTGCATCGCGCTTAATTAGAGATTCGGATAAATCTCCTATTTGGGCAAATACTGTGCATAATAACCCTGCAATTAAAGCTATGTACCATTCTAAATTTATAAAGTAACCTATTACAAGTGCGCCTAACAGTGCGAATATTATTCCGCCTATAGAACCTTCAATTGTTTTATTAGGACTAATGACAGGCGCTAATTTTCGTTTGCCAAAATGCCTTCCTATATAATATGCCCCGATATCAGTTAATAAAATTGCAGTAAACATTAAAACAACGAAACCCAAACCGCTATCATACTTGTCGCAGCTTAAATTCCTTAAAAAGATTATGTGTAAAGGGAACCAACCGCAATATACAATCCCGAGCAGGGTTGTAGCAACATTAGCTATATACGGTTGTCTGCCGCAAAATAACACCCACATAAATGATGCCGTGGAACATAAAGTAAGGACAAGTGCAGCTAAATCAAAACGTTGTTCGTACGCTACCCACGCCAATAGTAATTCTGATAACAAAATAACTTTTATACTCGGGAAAAATCCTTTGTGTTTAAGTATTTTTACATATTCTTTGGACGCCAATATTATTATAACAAGCACCATTGCAAGCAGGGCTACTCCGCCAAATATGATTGCCGTCATTACTATTGCACCTAACAAAAATCCGGTAAGCATTCTTGTTGCGTTCTTATTCAACCCCTTAATTTCATCGGACATTATACAGTCATAACCTCTTTTTCTTTTTCTGATACTAAACTCTCAATTATGCCGACATATTTGTCAGTTAATTTTTGGATTTCATCCTGATTATCCTTTACTGTATCTTCAGGTAATTTTTCATCTTTTTCAATTTTCTTTAAGTCATCAGTCATATCTCGACGAATGTTTCTTATAGCAACTTTAGAGTCTTCCCCGAGTTTTTTTACGTCCTTAACTATCTCACGTCTTCTTTCTTCTGTTAACGGAGGAAATGCTAATCTCAAGCAAGTTCCGTCGCTGTTAGGAGTAATTCCTATTTCAGCTTTAATGATGGCTTTTTCGATTTCTTTGATAATGGACTTGTCATAAGGTGTGATTACTAATGTTGTACCTTCCTGTACGCTAACTTGCGCCATTTGTCTTAAAGGAGTCGGTGCCCCGTAATATTCCACGATAACTTTATCCAAAATCATAGGATTAGCTCGCCCTGAGCGAATTGAACCAAACTCTTTTTTAAGCTGATTTATAGCTTTTTCCATTTTTTCTTCGCCGAATAAAAATAACTCTTCTAATGCTTCGCTTGATAGTTCAGACATTTTAACCTCTTTCTGTATATATTTAACTTATATAAGTACCAATTTTTTCGTTGTGTAATATTTGCGTAATTCCGTCTGTTGCGTCAAAATCAAACACAATTATAGGAATATTATTTTGCTTACATAATGCGCAAGCTGATGTATCCATGACTTTTAGTCCGTTTTTAATAATGTCGTCGTATGAGATATTTTCTAATTTTTTTGCATCTGGGTTTGTTTTCGGATCATCAGTGTATACCCCGTCTACTCCGTTTTTTGCCATAAGCATGGCTTCTGCGTTGATTTCAGAAGCTCTTAGAGCGGCTGCGGTATCCGTTGTGAAGAACGGATTACCTGTTCCTGCCGCAAATATAACAACACGACCTTTTTCAAGGTGGCGTATAGCTTTATGTCTTATATACGGCTCTGCAACCTGTTTTATGGTTATTGCACTTTGTACTCTGCAAGGTACTCCAATTTGATTGAATGCACTCTGTAAAGCAATTGCATTCATGACAGTTGCAAGCATTCCTACATAATCTCCGCTTGCTTGATCCATGCCAAGTTTTGCACTGTTCTTCATCCCTCTGAAAATATTGCCGCCACCTACTACAACGGCTATTTCAGCACCTAAGTCTCTTGCTTTTTTAATTTCTGATGCAATTTTTTGAACGGGATTTTGGTCAATCCCAAACTGTTGTTCTCCTAAAAGCGCTTCTCCGCTAATCTTTATCAAGATTCGTTTATATTTTAAATCATTTCCCATTAGTAATCCCTCTTCGTTAATAATGATAACTTAAACCGTTGTGATTGTAAAGAGGGGATTTTAGAGGGAGTATTTCTTAAAATTTTTAAAACTGTTTTATAGATTTTTTAATTACTATTATTACAAAATCTTTACAATTGTTAGTGCCTAAAACACAAGTAGAGCGTGGTTTTTAAAAATTTATATATATTTACTATATAAAATTTAGCACTTTTTTATAACAAAATGTTTTTATATATATACGAGACGTATACATGAAAAAGAAAAGGAGTATATATGGCAAGAGTTTTAATTTCAATGCCGGAAGAGTTTTTAAGTATGATTGATAATGTTGCGGAAGATGAAAACCGTTCACGCAGTGAATTAATCCGTGAAGCATTGAGAACTTACATCTATAAGCAGAGGGTAAGACAATCGGCTACTGCAAGCAGAAATGCAGATTTATTAGAGGATTTACTTGAATAAAAATATTGGATGACAGATTAAATTTAAAGGTTAACCTTAATCAGGTTAACCTTTTTGTGTATTAATACATTCTGACGATATCTCTAACCTGCGATAAAATATCTTGTGCTCTTTGGCGTGCTTTTTTATCTCCGGCAATAAGGATATCTTTTACTTCGTCTATGTGAGTCTCAAAGTATCGGCGTTTTTCTCGAATTTCAGAAAGCTTTTCGTTTATTTTTAAGCCGAGTTGTCGTTTGCAGTCTGCACAACCTCGTTCGCCGGCTTCGCATTCTTTTCTGACGATTGAAATTTCTTCATCTGTTCCGAAGATTTGCCAGTATTTAAAAGCTACTTCACAATCATCAGGATGTCCTAAATCAGTTTTCCTCATTCTGCTTCTGTCGGTAATGGCTGTCATGACTTTCTTTGCGGTGTCTTCTTCTGTATCGGAAATTTTTATATCATTGTGGAAGGATTTACCCATTTTGTTTCCGTCCAATCCGCAAATCAATGAACATTTATTTAAAATTGGTTGAGGTTCTTTAAAGAACTCGGTATTGTATATGTTATTAAATCTTCTTGCAATATCGCGTGTAATTTCAATGTGAGCAACCTGATCTATCCCGACCGGCACTGCATCAGCATTCATCATCATAATATCAGCACTCATAAGAACAGGGTACCCCATTAGCCCATAGCTAATTTGAGAATTTTGACCTTCTTTTGTTCTTAGAATTTTTGCCATATCCTTCAGGGTAGGATCACGTTCAACCCAGTTTTGCGGAGTTGCCATTCCAAGATAAATATTCAATTCCGCAATTTCAGGGATATGAGATTGTACATATACGGTTGCAATTTCCGGATTAATTCCTGAAGCCAGCCAATCCATCACAACTTCTAAAACATCTTGTCTTAATTCTTCGGTTTTGTCATATTTTGTGGTAAGAGCATGCCAATCCGCAACAAAAAAATAGCTGTTGTATTTGTGTTGAAGTTCAACCCAATTTTGGATTACTCCAAGATAATGTCCAAGATGTAATTTCCCTGTAGGGCGCATTCCTGATACTATAATTTGTTGAGTCATTTATATTTCCTTTCTCTTACCGCTTTAATTATATCATAAACCTGACTTTTTTTGATTCAGAAAATTTGATGCTGCTATATGATGCAATTAAAAACGGAACTTCTTTATGAAGTTCCGTTTAAAAAATTATTTGTTTTGAATTTATAAATCAGTCTAGTTATTAGTTTGGATAAACAGACTTATAATATCATTGATAGCTGCGAATTGTCTTTGATATTTTTGAGCTTGGGTTTCAAGAACATTAATTTGTTTCTTATATTCAAGAACATTTGTTTGGCATTCTCTTACTGATTGGGTAAGATTTTCCTGAACCTGTTGAGCTTCTTGTAATACGTTTGTCATAGAAATTCCGAGAGCTTCCATTGTTTGTTTAATGATAATTGCGCCTGTTTGTTTTGAAACGCCGGTCGGAATTTTTGTTATTAACTGTCTCAAGACTGCAACATTCGGAGGCAATTCCATTTCCTCAACTGCAGAAAGATTCATCTCTTGAGCAGGTTGTTTGAAATTCATCATAGTATTTCCAAACGCTGCATCAACGTTGTTATTCAATGCAGTATTAAAATTAAATGATGAAATATTGCTGTTAACTTCTTCAAAAGATGTTTGAGAAGAAACGGTTTCTTCTTCAACCTGATTTGCAGATTCTTCCATAGTTTGAATATCGGACATTATGTCGTTTGCAGATTCTTCTGCAACAGGAATAATATCGATATTATCTGATTGTTGTTTTAAAGCTTCAACAATTTTTTTACCTACGCCTTCTGTCATTTTGTTGCTATCCATATTTCTAAATCCTTTTTATTTTCATTTACTTCCTTACCCGAACAATTATATAAAAAAATCAAAATTATTTCAACATGTTTTATTGCAATAATTTTACAAAATACAATATTTGTGTTATTCTCCTTACATACAGGAGAATTGAGCTGATGGCTAAAAAGGTTGAAATAAAAGTTTATGACAATTTAAATGAACTAAGGACTTGGAATTTAGAACACGAAAAAGAATATACAACCTTATGGGATATGGTATATGGAGAAAATCCTCAGCAGCCTGCCGGTGTGATGAAATTTGACGGTATGGCGGATTTTGAGGTAATGGACAACAAACCGTTATCTTATAATGAAATATTGAGTGTAACTGAGTTAACGAATATATTGAGTGAATTTTTTGATGTATGTGCGGTTGCTATTGTTAAGCATGCTGCCCCTTGCGGTGTGGCTCTTGCCCCTACTGTAGAGGAAGCATATAACAAGGCTTTTGACTGTGATCCTATATCGTCATTTTTTGGCGCAATCGGATTTACGAAAACGGTAGATATAGAAATTGCGAAACACTTAAATTCTATGGCTGTAAAAATGATTATTGCTCCTGATTATAATCCAAAGGCCTTGGCATTATTGAGAAGTAATCCGTTGATTAAAGTTATAAAATTGAATACTCCGCTGCATGAGTTTAAAGGACTTGTTCAAAAAGATATTCATGTAACTCCGTTTGGTGCAGTTTATCAGGATTTTAACAGAAGTCATTTAGGTAAAAATTCTTTTAGGGTAGTTACAAAAACCAAACCGACCAAAGAACAGATTGAGGATGTCGTTTTTGCTTGGAAAGTTTCAAAGTATGCGCGCTCAAACTCAATAGTAGTTGCAAAAGATTTTAAAACTGTTGCGATTATTCAGGGATTTACATCTCCGGTGCCGGCGGTTGATGTAGCTATGGATGTTGCTTGCGACAATGCAAAAGATGCCGTATTGGCATCTGATATGCCGTTACCTACTATAGATTGTATATACGCAGCTGCACAGGGCAGAATTTCTACCATTATTCAGCCCGGCGGAGCTGCTAACGAAAATAAGATTATTGAATTAGCTGATAAATATAATATAGCTATGATTTTGACAGGTATCAGAAATTATAAGCATTAATAGAGGTAGTAAGGATTATGGAAATAAAAAGCTGGGAAGAATATTTTTTAGACTTGGCAAAAACTTGTGCAAGCCGCTCTAATTGTTTGAGAGCTCAAGTAGGTGCGGTAATTGTCGGGGATGATAAAAAAATTAAGGCTACCGGCTATAACGGCACTCCGTCAAAGGTTGAATCTTGCTTTGAAAGAGGGGTTTGTTACAGAATACAAAATAATATACAATCCGGTACAAGGTATGAAACTTGCCGTTCTATTCATGCAGAACAAAATGCTATTATTCAAGCCGGACAGGATAGATGTAAGGGTTCTACCATGTACATTTGGGGACATAATTTTATATGTATATTGTGTAAGAGATTTATTGTTCAATCCGGAATAACAGATGTTTATCTTAAAAAAGATGAGAATACCCCTGTGGTTCATGTTACGGTTGAAGATTTGAGAAGAGAATTGGAAGAGTAACTTTGAGTATTAGTTAATACCTTGTAATAAATTATCAGATAATTTATTAATGCAAAAATTTTTTCCATGTTAAAATAATAAAGTCCATAGTATTAGGGAGAATGTATAAGTGAAAAACGGTATAGAAAACGGATATTACCATGAAATTACACCGAATGGTTTCGGTATTGCAATAAAAGCCGGAAAGATGTTGTTCTCTAAACAATCTGAATTCCAAAAAGTTGAGGTGTTTGAAACAGACAGTACTCTTGGCAGAGTATTAACTCTCGATGATTTGATGATGACAACTGAGGGGGATGAGTTTCATTATCATGAGATGATTGCTCATATTCCGATGATGCAGCACAAAAATCCTGAAACGGTGCTTGTTATAGGTGGCGGTGATGGAGGTACGGTAAGAGAAGTTTTGAAACACAAAACAGTTAAACATGTTGTTTTGTGCGAAATTGACGGTATGGTAATTGATGCCTGCAAAGAATTCTTACCTACAATTTCATGCGGATTGGATGATCCGAGAGTGGAAATTTTGGTTCAAGATGCCATTGAATATATAAAAGATAAGAAAAATCAATTTGATATAGTTCTCATTGATTCTACAGATCCTATGGGACCCGGGGAAGGTTTGTTTACTGATGAATTTTATACAAATGTCAAAAATTCATTAAAAGAAGGCGGCATTATGGTTGCCCAATCGGAATCTCCTTTTGCTCAGGCTGAATCTGTCAGAAAAATGTATGTCCAGCTAAATAAGGTGTTCCCTATTTGTGCAACGTATACATCTAATATTCCGACATATCCCGGCGGATATTGGGCTTGGGCGTTCTGCTCGCAAAGTGTTAAACCGCTTTCATACTTCGCTGAGGACAGATATCCGGATATAGTTAAAACTTGTAAAATCTACAACAAAGATTATCATATGGCGAGATTTGCTCTGCCGAATTATCTGAAGGAACTTTTATAATTTTACAAAAAAGGGGAAATACATGTCTATTATCATAATGATACTACTTTTAAGCGTGTTAATACTTGTTCATGAGGCCGGACACTTCCTTGCGGCAAAGATGTTCAAAATGCGGGTTTCAAAATTCGGATTTGGACTTCCGATAGGACCAACTCTGTGGAGTAAGAAGTTTGGCGATTTGGAAGTTTTAGTTCACGCATTTTTGTTGGGCGGATATGTTGCATTCCCTGATGACGATAAAGATTTAAATTTACCTGCCGATTCACCGGACAGATTTATGAACAGACCTATTTATCAACGTTTGGTGGTAGTTTCTGCAGGGGTGTTTGCAAATGTTGTCTGTGCGTTATTTTTTGTCGTACTTACCGCTTGTATGTGGGGCAAGCTGCCGTCGGGCGTTTATAATGTGTCGGTAAAAGATATTGTTGCTCCTAAAGCTGAGTCAATATGGAATTCGGGAATAAAGTCCGGAGACCGGATTATTGAAATAAACGGTTCAAAGATTACAAATCACAGTGCCATAAAAATGTATGCACAATTAAGTAAGCTTAATGATGGTAAAATTCTCGCTGAGGATTTGGAAAGAACATATAAGAATTTAAAATCTGTAAATATTGCATTTACAAGAGATGAAGTTATTCCGAATGATGTAATTATTAAACTTCCGGCTCGTGTTGATGAAAGTCCGTTTAAATTAAATAAAGACGTTTTGAGAGGTCTTGAAAAATATAAAGATAAACGTATAGAATTAAATCCTACCCAAAAGGCAATGAGAGACCTTCTTGTGAACAAAAGTTATATAGTTTCCGATGGAACCTATACTTTAAATGACGTTGCTTACGCCCTAACTGATGCCGGATGCCCTATTAATATTACTGTATTAAGAGATGGTAAAAAGGTTAAATTGAACAAAGTTTATCCTAATGAAGAAGGTACTATTGGGATAAGCATGAAGATAGAAGAGGTTACGACAAAGGTTACCGGTCCTATGTCTGTTTTAAAAGCAAGCACAAAGTACTTGTGGAATCAGACAGTTATGCTTGTGTACGGCTTGTATCAAATTTTTGCCGGTAAAATTCCTATGAGTGAATTACACGGTATTATTGCAATTACAAAAGTTGGCGGGGATGTTATCCAAGCGAGCGGTATATTTTCAGGACTACTTTTGACGGCTATTATTTCTTTGGATTTGGCTATTATTAATTTCTTACCTATACCTGCATTAGATGGCGGGCATGTAATGTTTTTGATTATCGAAAAAATTAGAGGTAAACGCCTCGATGAAGAGACAATAGACAAAATCGGTACATTCTTCTTTATTTTGTTGATTGTGCTTATGGTGGTTGTTTGTTTCAACGATATCTATGCATTAGTTATGAAAAAACTTTAATTTAACTGTTATTACAAATAATATAATATCGGAGATAGATGAAATTTTATTAAGTTTATCTCCGTTTTTTGTTGACACAAAAATTTGCGGGTGTATAATTAAAACGGAATTAAAATTAATAATTAATCGTCAAGAAATAATATAAAAATACTATAATTGAGCGGATATCACTCTATCTATGCCGGATAAATCTTTTATTATTTCGATATTGGAAAATCCGTTATCACTTAAGTACTTAGAGACGGTAACCGCTTGATTAATTCCGATTTCAAAAAGTATGAACCCGCTGGAGTTTAATATCTCAGGTGCTTTGGAAGCTATCCGTGAATAAAAATTTACCCCATCTTCATCTTCCGTAAAAAGCGCCTCTGCGGGATCATACATTACTTCAGGCTGCAAGGAGTCTTTTAGTCTTAGCGGTATGTATGGGGGATTTGAAATGATTATATCAAATTTTTCAGAAGGTTTTACGTTAGAAAATAAATCTGATTTTCTAAATATTGCTTTGTTATACAGATTAAGCCTTGATGCGTTGTTTAGTGCTGTTTGAAGAGCTTCGTTAGAAATATCAAGCCCTATAATTTGGCAATCAGTGTATTTAGCTACCATACAAGCTATACATCCGCTGCCGGTTCCGACATCTAAAGCTGTTTTTAGTTTGTTATTGTTAATAATTTCTATTGCTTTTCTGACAAGTATTTCAGTTTCATCACGCGGAATTAATACAGACGGATTTACTATAAATTTTTCACCCATAAAGTCTGCAAATCCTATTATATGTTGAATGGGTTTGCGGGTTTTGGCTCGTTGAAGTGCTTTTTCTTTTACAATTTCAAGCTTTTCAGCGGTAAGTTTTTTACCTAATATGATATCTTTTGTTGAATATCCGCAAAAATGTTCAATAAGCATTCTTACTTCAATATTCGCTTCATTAGGTTCAATACCGGCATCCGTAAGTATTTTTATTATTTCTTGAATTGTTGTCATAGCTACAACCCTAAATATTATCTCGTTCTATTATGGATAATAATGTTACTAATTAAATCATATGTCCGTATGAAGTTTATAAATTGCCTACTTGCACAAAATGACGTTATACTGTATAATTACACAATGGAGTAGGTAAGAAAATTATTTACTTTGACAATTAACTTTATTAACTTAGGAGACACAAAAATGTACGAAGATGAAAAACTCGTGTGTGAAGACTGCGGCAGTGAATTTGTTTTCACGGTTGGCGAACAAGAATTTTATGCGGAAAAAGGGCTTGTAAACAAACCAAAAAGATGTCCTGAATGCAGAAAAAAACGTAGACAAGCAAACAGAAGAGGCCGTAGAATGCACGATGCTGTATGTTCAAAATGCGGGGCTCAAACTCAGGTTCCGTTCAGACCTATTCCGGGAAAAGAAGTTTTCTGTAAAGAATGTTTTGAAAAAGAAAATCAGCAAGAAACTAATGAATAATTTAAAAAGGCTATCTTTTAAAGATAGCCTTTTTATTAGTTAGATAATGTGCATATTATCAACTATTTCTTTTCTCTGCACCCATATTTCCATACCGAGTTCTTCGCCGGTTTTCAATAGTGCATCTTTTATCTCTTTGAATGAATATTTGGATTTTTCAATATCTCCGAGCATAAACATGACAAAGTGTCCTTGCATTAATGTTTGTTTAATATCTTCAATATTGACGTCGTATTGAGCTAAAACGGATGTAACTTTTGCGACAATACCAACTTTGTCTACACCTTGAACCGTTACGATAATTTGTTGTTCAGACATTATTTATTCTCCTCAACTCCAATCGCAACAGGTTTTAACCAATCACGATTAATTAACTTACCTATCTGATGTTTTCTGCAATATTCTGCCAAATCTTTCTTTATTTCCGGTGCGAGAATATACATAGTTATAATGTTAGGAACAGACATTCCAATCATCATTGCGTCGGTAAGATTAATAACCGAGCTGACATTCATAACCGAACCGATAACGGTGAATGATAAAAATACGAATTGGAAAATTAATGTTCTTCTTTTACCTTCCCCTACAAGGAAATTCCATGCTTTAAGGGAATAATATGCCCACGATAGTATTGTTGTAACGGCGAACAGAACAACAACAACCGCCAGCAAGTATGGGAACCAGCTAAATACTGTTTCAAAAGCTCCTGAGGTTAATTGAATACCGTTTACGCCTTTAACACCTACGTATGAATTTGTGATAATAATTATTGTTGCAGTTAATAAGCAAATTAAACCTGTAAACAACGGTTCTGTAAGTGATACAAAACCTAAAGAGATAGGCTCTTTTGTTTGTGCGGTAGCATATGCAATCGGTGCAGAACCGGTGCCGGCTTCGTTAGTTTGCACCGAACGCCTCAAACCTGCAATGATTACTCCGACAAATCCGCCGTATGCAGCACTTGGGTGAAACGCTTCTGTGCAAATCGTAGAAAGGGCGTGTCCTAAATTCTGAATATTTACTATTATTACGAACAATCCGCCAATAACATATAATACGCACATAAACGGTATAACTTTTTCTGCAACTTTTGCAATCTGTTTAATCCCGCCGATAATTATTATTCCCAGAACTATTGCCGTGATAAGCCCGACGAGCCACATTTTATCACCCATAAATCCGTCTGCTCCGCCCGTAACATTTACGATTTGTTGTGCCGTTTGGTTAATTTGTATCATATTTCCGCCTGCCAAACCTGCACCGATACAAAGAATTGCAAATAAAACCGATAAAGGTTGTCCGAGCCATCTCATTTTCTTTCTGGTAAGCCCATGTGCCATATAGTGCATCGGACCGCCTGAAATTGAACCGTCAAGGTTAAATCTTCTGTATTTAATTGCCAAAGCAGCTTCTACAAATTTTAAAGCCATACCAAGTAATGCGCCTATAAACATCCAAAATACCGCGCCGGGACCACCTATTGATATTGATATTGCAACACCTGCTATACTTCCGAGCCCAATAGTTCCGGATAAAGCTGTCATCAATGACTGTAAAGGAGAAACTTCTCCTCCTCCATCGGAATTCTTTTGTGCGGGAGTTTTTAATATTCTGAAGGATTCAGATAAGCCCCATACGGCTATCCCTCTTAAATAAAATGCGAAAAACAGTCCGCCGAACAATATCCATAAAATTACTATAGGAATAGATGTTCCGGCTATATTTACCGGAAAAAATATTATATCTGAAACTCGGTTTGAAACCGGAGCCACATGTTTATCTAAAAATGCATCTATATTCATTGCATTTGCACTTTGTATGGTTGATAAAATTGTAAACAGTGCAATTAAAAGTCTCTTCATTTAAAATCCTTTCGTATTAAATCGGGGGCATTTTTGCTCCATAAATATCATCGAAAATCTCCGACTTTCACATTTTACCAAAAACAAGAACCCTATTTATAAATGTAAACAAAATTTTAACAATAAAAAGTTATAAAATATTTCTAAAGTTTGAGAGTATATAAGTTTTAATTTTATTTTTGTTGTAGCGCACTTTTACCGCGGAGTTTTCGGTGATATGTAATGGCAAATCTGTGTGCTTCGTCCCTTATTCTCTGGACGACATACAAAGCTCCTGAGTCTCTCGGTAAAAGTACGGATTTTGACTGTTTAGGCAAAAATACTTCTTCTTCCCGTTTTGCCAAACTAACAATATCAATTCCCGTTATACCCATTTCTTCTACTATTTCCATTACGCTGGAGAGCTGCCCTTTTCCGCCGTCAATTATTATCAAATCAGGTTTTGCCCATTTTTTCTCATCTCCGAGATGGCTAAATCTTCTGCTCAATACTTCTTTCATTGATTGGAAATCATCAGGTTTTCCTTCTGTGCTGCTGACTTTAAATTTCCTGTATTCGCTTTTTTTTGGTAGACCGTTTATAAACGTAACCATTGAGGCTACGGTGTTAGTTCCTTGAATGTGTGATATATCGTAGCACTCCATGCGGTGCGGAAAGTTTTTGAGCTTTAATTTTTCAGCTAAGTACGAACCAATTTCGTTGAAATCCTCATTAATCTTTACCATTTTTTTAATTTTTGCATTATCAAGAACGATTCTGGCATTTTTATCTGCGAGCATTTGAAGTTCTTTTCCTTGTGCTGATTTGCCGTAACTGATTTTGACTTTTTTACCTGATATTATATTTAGCCATTCTTCATACAGCGGTTTTTCGCCGACCGCTTCAAGTTCATTAGATACAATCCTGTCCGGAAACTCTAAGGCAAGTGTGTTGTAATAATCCTTGAAAAATGTTGCAAAAAATTCGCTCCTGTCTTCTGCTTCCACGTCATACGTAAAATCTTTTTTATCTATTAGTCTGCCTTCTCTAATCATTAATATGACTATTGCAAAAATTCCGTCTTCATTAAGCATCGAAATTACATCTTCATTGAGTTTGGTATTTTCATACACAACTTTTTGTTTTTCAAGTGTTTTTTTCAAATCAAATAAACTGTCTCTCATACGGGCAGCTTTTTCGTATTGCTCGGAAGCGGCATATTTATTCATCTCGTCTTCAATTTGTTTTATGAGTTCGGATTGCTTACCGGATAAAAATAATTCTGCTTGCCGGACAAGGTTTTTATATTCATCGCTTGATACCAGCCCCTGACAAGGTGCCATACACCTTCCTATTTGGTAATACAGGCAAGGACGATCTTTGAATTTTGGAGTTTTACACTGTTTGAGCGGAAAAATCTTTTTCAGAAAATCTAAAGTCGCATACATGGCTCTTATGTCAGTATAAGGCCCGTAATAACGCCCTTTTTCAGGATTAAGATTTTTCTTGCGTACAACTGTTATTCGCGGAAAATCTTCATCCGTAATAAGGAAATACGGATATTTTTTATCATCTTTAAGAAGAATATTGTATTTTGGTTTATGCTTTTTTATTAAGTGATTTTCGAGTATGAGCGCTTCGACTTCTGTGTTTGTTATTATATATTCCATACGCTCAATCTGAGATACCAGTACATTAACTTTTACACTATCGTGGTGTTTTCGGTTAAAATAACTCATAACCCGACGTTTAAGAATTTTTGCTTTGCCGACATAAATTATTTCGTTATCTTTGTTGTAATATATGTAGCAGCCTGGTAGAGACGGCAGCAATTTTAGTGTTTGTTTTAATTGCTCATTCATAACTGTATTATATCAATTAAACTTGAGCGTGGCAATTGTGAGGTATATTGTTATAAAATACCCCAATAAATTTGTTACCAGTTTTATAAATTAAT
>ONTD01000128.1 GCA_900320675.1 uncultured bacterium | reverse complement strand
AAGATGACCAATTTCCGCGGACTGGGCTGCGGACAGTATGTCGTTGCACGAATTATGAATTTTGAAAAAGAGACATACCTACTTGAAATTTCCGGTGTACTTCCGACAACAAGAAGAGAAGATGCGTACAGATTCTCGGTTGCCAGAATTATCCAAAATCCTGAAATTGTATATCAGGATAATCCGGAAAAACAAGAGGAAATCGAAGAAGATATTCGTACAGTATATGACAAATTTATAGAATTTTTCGGTCAGGATGAAATTATTACAACGAACAAACACGCTGACGAATTAATAGGAATATTCAACGATTACGCAGAAGACGGAGTAAAAGCCGATTATAAAAAATTAGTTGAAGAACCTGAAACGTACAAATTTTTCAATGTGTCAGAATTTAACAATTCCTATGACAATTTCTTGGAAAATTCGTTGGGCGGATTTTCTTCTCATAAAGAAATTTATGATGTAGGTATAGTATACGATAAGGATTTGGGTATGTATGCCGTACCTTTCTGGGGTACATTTAACAAGATTTTTGAAGCATCAAATCCTTCGGAAGTTGAGAACTACGATAAATGTATCCAATACTTCCTGACAAATGACAAATTCTCAGCTAACCTGATTAAGCGTGCTGCAAAAAAACACAAGAATTTCTTACCTATTATTAATGGCTTAGGAAAGACTGATTACACATTAAAAGAACTTTTAGAAAAATATAAATCCAGATACCTTGAACAGAAGATATACTCTTCAACAACTGTTCTGTATAAATCCAAAGCTTTTTCAAGTACACTGGGATTGATCGAAGAGGAAGAAGAAAAGTTACCTCTCCCTGAAGGTATTGATTTATCAAAAATTGGCAGAAATGATCCTTGCCCTTGCGGAAGCGGCAAGAAATTCAAAAAATGCCACGGAGCAAATTAATTTTCTGTATCCATATAATAAGAAAGAGGATGTCGTTTTTGGCATCCTCTTTTACTTTTGAAATATTATAAAAAAATTAATTTTTCAAGAAATAGCAAAAATGTGTTATATCATATATGTAAAAGGAGAATTATAAAAATATTATGGAATATAAAGATTACTACGAAATCTTAGGATTGAAAAGAGATGCAAGTGATGCGGAGATAAAATCGGCATACCGAAAACTTGCAAGGAAATTTCATCCTGATGTAAATAAAACTAAAGAAGCTGAGGCAAAATTTAAGGATATAAACGAAGCCTACGAAGTACTTGGGGACAAGAATAAACGGCAACGTTATGACAGCCTTGGCGCAAATTGGCAGGGCGGACAGAGTTACACTCCACCGCCCGGATTTGAGAATTTTGGATTTGGCGGTAACGGTCAAACCTATGAATTTAACTTTGGCGGTCAGAATATGGGCGGATTTTCAGATTTCTTCAGCTCATTATTCGGTGATATGATGGGAGGCAGAGCCTCAGCCGGCAACATGGGCGGAATGAATTTCGGAGGATTTGATTTTGGTTCAATGGGACAGCAAAGAGCAAGCTCCTCAAGAAGAAAAACCCGAACACAAGCCCCTGCGGAAAATTTAGACGTTACAAAAACTCTTAATATAACAGTAAAAGACGTATTTGATAAAAAACCTGTCAGCGTAAGTTTTAATGACATGGAAAAATGTACCCAATGTCCTCCCGGCGGCGGCTACTGTTCAAATTGCGGCGGCACAGGGATTAAAAGTACGACAAAATCATTAAAAGTAAAACTTCCGCTTGAAGTGAAAGAAGGTCAGAAAATCCGAATTAAAGGGGAAGGCAAAATTGATGAATACGGCAGAAAAGGAGATTTGTACCTTATTTTGCAATTTAAAGATAGCGAATACGATGTTGACGGCAGCGATTTAACAAAAGACGTAGAAATAACTCCGCCGGAAGCTGTTCTTGGGTGCAAAAAAGAGATCAAGACGTTGCACGGCAATATAGGAATTAAAATTCCGCCAATGACATCAACCGGAAAAATGCTGAGATTAAAAAATCTCGGTTTGCCGCTTAAATCAGGTGGATACGGAAATCTCAACGCACGAATAAAAATTGTACTGCCGGAAAACTTAACTCAACAAGATATTGAGTTATATAAAAAAATGATTTAACAAAACGTCACTTAATCCAAATCATTTCTATTGACAAAAAGCAAAAAAACTAAGACAATAGAAGTAGGTTAGGGAGAATATCATGACGAAAGAGACTTTTTTGCATGCTAAGCATGTATCATTAGGAGCTAAAATGGTGGATTTTGCCGGCTGGCACATGCCTGTACAGTACACCTCAATAATAGAAGAACACAACAATGTGAGAAATAATGTCGGACTTTTTGATGTTTCGCACATGGGAGAAGTATTTATCTCCGGAAAAGACTCTTTGGAATTTTTACAAAAGATTGTTCCGCAAGATATTTCAAAACTCGTATACGAAAAGGCTGTATACTGCCAATTACCGAACGAAAAGGGCGGTTTAATTGATGATTTAATCATATATAAACTTGGTATTAATTATTATTTAATTATATGTAATGCATCCAGAATTGATGAGGACGTTAACTGGATGTCTTTAAACAGCAAAGGTTTTGATGTAAAAATAGACAATCAATCCCACAACTATTCTCTTCTTGCGGTTCAAGGTCCAAAAGCTGATGAACTTCTCAGGACAATGGGGCTTGATACTCTGCAAGATTCATTTACAATAAAACCTGCAAAAATCTTAAATCGTAAAATGTATGTATCAAGAACAGGTTATACCGGAGAAGACGGATATGAACTGCTTGTCGAAAATGATTTTGCGGAAGAACTATGGGATAAAATATTAGAATACGGCAAACCGTTTGGCATTATGCCTATAGGACTTGGTGCAAGGGACACTCTAAGGTTAGAAGCGGCATTACATTTGTACGGAAACGATTTAGATGAAGAAACAACTCCTGTTGAGGCCGGATTGAGTTGGTCTTTGCCTAAAGATAAGAAAGAAGACTACAACGGGAAGTCTGTCATTATGGAACAAATAGCAAACGGCGGCAGAAAAAAACTTGTAGGACTTAAAATGTTAGATAAAAATATTGCACGCCACGGATATGACGTATACTATAACGGTGTTAAAACAGGTGTAGTTACAAGCGGAGGAATCTCACCTGTTCTTGGTGCAAATATTGCACTTGCTTACGTTGATAATAAAGACATAAAAGTAGGTTCAACCGTACAGGTAATGATAAGAGAAAAACTTCACGATGCGGAAGTTGTTAAAAAACCATTCGTAGATAAAAGAAATAAGATTAGGATATAAAATAAAAGGAGAAATTAATGAGTATTACAGAAAAGATTTTATGTACAAAAACTCACGAATACATTTTAAAAAATGATGACGGAACTTACACTGTAGGATTAACAGACTATGCGGTAGAACAATTAGGCGATATCGTGTTCCTTGAGTTGCCGGAAGTCGGTTCTACATACTCAAAAGGAGACTCTTTTGCCGCAATAGAATCAGTAAAAGCCGCATCTGAAATATATATGCCAATCAGCGGAGAAATTGTTGAAGCTAATACAGCAATCGTTGAAACTCCGGAAACCTTAAACGAAGATGTATATGAAAACGGTTGGCTGGTAAAAATTAAGGCTACGGCAGATGCATCTGAGCTGGACGATTTATTGGAATACGAAGATTATAAAGAAGAAGTGGAATAATGAAAAATTTTTTGGTACATAACGACAACATTAAAAAAGAAATGCTAACAACCATCGGAGTAACCGATATAGATGATTTGTTCAGACAGATACCGGAAAGTGTTCGGCTAAACAAACTTGAACTGGACGAAGCAAAAAGCGAAATGGAAGTGCAAAAAATCATAAAGGGTTACGCCAAAGAAAATAAATCAGACTTTATTGATTTTAAAGGCGGCGGAGTATACAACAAATTCGTTCCTGCCTGCATAAATCAAGTGGCACAAAGATTTGAGTTTTTGACTGCATACACACCATATCAGGCTGAAATTGCACAAGGAACTTTGCAAATAATGTACGAATTTCAGACAATGATATCAAGAATTACAGGTATGGATATTGCAAACGCCACTGTATACGATGGGGCAAGTGCATGTGCGGAAGCTATTCTTATGGCAGTGAGAATATCCAAAAAAGACAAAGTTTTAGTTCACAACAAAATAAATCCTGAATATTTGGATGTTATCAAAACGTATAGCTGGGCGGGAAATATAGCCGTAGAAACTTTTGACGAACTGCCTGAAAATGTATCGGAATACGGATGTGTACTAATTCAAACTCCTGATTATTACGGAGAAATTCACGAAATTAAAAAATCGGAAGATACAATACTTATTGTTTGTACGGATTTTTCGACACTATCAATTCTTAATCCGCCAACAGAAGCGGATATAGTAGTCGGAGATATTCAATCATTAGGAATTCCGATGAGTTTTGGCGGGCCGCATGCCGGAGTAATCGCCTGCAAAGAGAAATATATGCGTCAAATGCCGGGACGACTTGCCGGCAGAACAGTAGATGCTGAAGGTAATCAAGCGTTTACTCTAACAATTCAAACGAGAGAACAACACATTAAAAGAGAAAAAGCTACAAGTAATATTTGCTCTAATCAAGCACTTATGGGATTGTGGGTAAATTTATACTTATCTGTTATGGGCGAAAGAGGTTTCCGCCAAGCTGGCTACCTATCAAGTAAAAATGCCCATCTCCTTGCAAATCAATTAAAATCAAAAGGGTATTCAATAGAAAATAAAAACTTTTTTAACGAGTTTACTGTTATAACTCCGAATTCTGAAGAGTTTCTCAATAAACTCGAAAAAGTCAATATTTCCGGCGGAATAAAGCTTGACGATAAACGAGTTTTAGTCGCCGCAACAGAAATGATTACCGAAGCTGATATTGAATTATACGTTAAGACAGTATAAAATGGATATTATGTTTATTAAAAAGCCTCTGCGAGAATACTCACAGAGGCTTTTATAAATTTATACGCTAACCGCATTGTCTTCTTTAATTTCTTCAGGTTTAGGATAACAATTTTCATAATCCGCGTGCTTTGAAATCTCCTCACACCACCTGTATGCTATTTCATCAGCAGATAATTTATAAGAAATAGGCTTGCATATGTGAAGACTAACCTTTCGCCTTGTAAACGGGAATAACTTCGGATAGCCATTGAAATCAGCAATAGCAACCGGTACAATATCAGCCTTTGCATTTTGTGCTATAACCGCGAAACCGCGTTTAATTCCGTCTAATTTGCCGTAAGGCCTTGTTCCGCCCTGCGGGAAAACCCCAAGCGCCCATCTCGTTTTAAAAATATCTCTTACTGTCTTAAAAGTAGCAATTTCAGGTTTTGTTCTGTCAACAGAAAATGCTCCTAATGATATTATTAATTTACTGGACTTTTGTGTAGGAGAGAACAATTCTTTTTTTGCCATCCAGGCCATTAATCGTTTAGTTGCAAATGGAATTAAGAACGGATCAAATATTGATACGTGATTTCCGCAATATATATATTTTGAATTTTTCACATCCTTCGGTAAATTTTCTCTACCGGTAATCTTGCAATCATAAAATACTGAAAAAAACGGAATTGCAACAACATGCAAAAATACCATATACCAAATAGATCTAAAAATATTGTACTCTGATGCGTAACGTCTATTATAATTTCTTTCTTCTTTTTCTTTCTTAACCATTAGAAACTCCATTCACTGCTTTGTCTTCAACTACCTTAAAACCTGATAGTTCCTCTATTGATTTATTCCAAGCTTTAACCATTTCGTCAACATTACTGCTATACGGAATAGGTTTGCCTATATTTACAATAATTTTACCGCTAAACGGCAATCTTTTAACCTCATTTGTACCGATAATTCCAACAGGCAATATTGCACACTTAGTAATTTTTGCCAATCCGGCGAACCCTTTTGAAATACCTTTTATTTCACCGGGAACGCCTCTGGTACCCTGTGGGAACATCCCTAAAACCCATTTACTCTTTTTTATTCCCAAAACAGTCTTAATAGTCGAAGGAGCAAGACTCTCTCTGTTAACAGAAAAGGCTCCCAGCCAATCAATCCACCATCTCAGAAATCTAATATCAAAGAGTTCCTTCTTTGCCATAAAGGCAACACTCCTCGGGAAAACCGCCACTATCAACGGCGGATCCAGAGTTGATAAATGGTTAGGACAAATTATGTATTCATTATCCTTCGGAATATTTTCTCTCCCGTTTACTTCCAGCCTGTATACCAATTTTAAACGAATCATATAGAAACATTTACATACTAAAAATTGGAAGAAACTTCTCCACTTATTAAATTGTTCTGCCGATCTGACAGAATATGATTTTTTTTCTTTTGTTTTGGACATATAAAAAATATTACTCCCTAATCTGTAGAAATTTTAGCACAAAACTAACGACTTTTCAATAAAAAGAGTTATTATATCCCTTGAAATTACAGACAAGTCAAAAAACTCGCCTATAACAAACATTGTACTTTACAATTACACAAAATAAAATCAGGCTCTTCCGTAGCAATCTTCGTAACGAATTATGTCATCTTCTGAGATGTAATCCCCTTTTTGTACCTCTATAATTTTAAGCTCATCATCATGAGGATTTTGAAGAGAATGTTTTGAGCCTAAAGGGATGTCTATGCTATCACCGGCATATACATTGTATTCTTTACCGTCAAGCAATACAAGTGCGGTACCTTCTAATACAACCCAATGTTCCGATCTGTGATTGTGAGATTGAACAGATAATTTTTGATGCGGAAGTACGCATATAGTTTTGGTTAAATATCCGTCCCCCCCATTCAGACAAGTATAATACCCCCAAGGTCTGAATACCGTTTTGTGTAATTTTGTTGTATCACTTGCAGAAGCCTTTAACTTTTCATACAAATGTTTTACGCTTTGAGATTCATTCATTTTGCATGCCATAATGGCATCCTCTGTTTCTACTAATATTATGTCTTCCAATCCTGAAGCTGCAACAATCTCTTTTTGCGAATATATCAATGAATTTTTTACGTTGTCTACTACAGTTTTACCAATCAGAACATTACCGTTTTCGTCTTTCTTTTCTACGTTATATATGGATTGCCAAGAACCTAAATCATTCCAATCAGAAAGCAACTCAACAAGTGCAACCTTGTCAGATTTTTCCATTATCGCATAGTCTATTGATATAGATTCCATATGCTCATATATGCCATACTGGATTTTGGTATCATTTGTGAAATCAAGTTTTTGTACTTCTTCATATATGTGAGGAACATATTTTTTAAATTCTTGCATAAATACAGAAATCTTACCCATGAATATTCCGGAATTCCAGAAATAATTACCGCTTGCGAGATATTGTTTAGCTGTTTCCAAATCAGGCTTTTCAACAAATCTTTCAACTTTATGTCCGACAGGTAGCGGCATTTCTGTTTTTATATATCCGTAACCGGTCTCAGGATAAGAAGGCTTTATACCAAACGTTACGATATAACCTTGTTCTGCAAGAATTTTCCCGCTTTCTACTGTTTTATTAAATGCTTCAATATCTTTTATCAAATGGTCTGACGGTACAATTAAAACAACATCATCCGAATCAAACTTTTGGCGAAAATACTCAAGTGCTGTGGCGATTGCCGGGGCGGTGTTTCTGCCGATTGGTTCCCCTAGCACTATATTTGATTTATCAATAGAATTCAAATGGAGTTTTATATTTGGATAATGCATTACGTTTGTTACGGTAACTATTGAAGATGGCTTAGAAAATGTCATCAAGCGTCTGAAAGTCTTTTGCAGTAAGCTCCCGTCATCGTCAAATTTCAGCAACTGCTTTGGATACATATCTCTGGACAAAGGCCACAACCTGCTGCCCGAACCTCCGGCTAATATTATAGACTTCATTTCTAAGAAAACTCCTTTCTCACAACTGATAATAGTATACTATCATAAAAATTATTATTATTTAGACTATATTTTTTGCGATTTAAAATATCTGTAATCCGCCAATATTTTGTTAACGAACCCCTGCGAGTGCTTTGGTATCCCGTTACATCTTTTAACAGCGACAGGTCCTGAATTATAGGCTGCAATTGCCAATTCCATTGACCCAAAAGTTTTATACATGGATTTATAATATGTTATTCCTGCTTTTATATTTTCTTCCAAATTGTATGGATTATATCCCATGTTCTTGGCAGTTGCCGGCATTAATTGAAACACTCCTATTGTACCCGAAGCTCCTCTTGCTTCCTGACGAAATCCGGATTCCGTTTTTGCAATACTCAGCATGATTGCCGGTTCTACTCCCATCGCAATAGAATGCTTTATTATCGCTTGTTTTACACCATCTGCAGTCGCCGCATGAACTTGTGCAAAAAATAGCATAAATACAGAAAATAACACTACTAAAGACCTAAATAACTTCAAAATATACCCCTTTCTGTCTCATTTTAATCACAATGCATATACCGTAATATATCATGAACATTTTTTTATTACAAAAATATTCTATAAAAAGTTTGAATTTCATTAACCACGGTTTTTATATTTTTTATTTTTTTGATTCTTTTTGTTCTTTTTCTTTTCTTGCTTTGCCAATTTTTTTTGATTTTTTATTTCTGCTTTTGCTTGTTTTTTTATTAATTTTTGTTCATATTTGACATTTCTGGCTTGAATTTGTTTCGTTAATTTAAGAGCCTTGCTCTCATCAACAGTTTTCAAATTCATTCGTTCATTAGCCTTGACATCAATAGTTTTTCCTTTTAGCCAAAACCAGCATATTGAATTATCGTAAGCGTTATGTACACCTGCTTTAAACCAATTAGGATCTTTTTCCCTTAAGATAGCGCCTTTAGTAAAAAAGTACAAAATATCTACCCCGGGAGCAAAAAATGCTGCGGATTGGGTTAGAAGGATTTCTGTTCCCAATATGGCGGCATCCTTTTTGTTTACGGGTTCATATTTTTTGACAACAATATAGATATCCTTATCAGAAATATCAACAGGCTCCTCGGTCATTTCCACTAAATAACTTTTCAGTTTGCAGACAATAAATCCGCTTTTGTGCCATCTGCGCTCTTTTTGTGCTTGCAGAACCTCTGCTCTTACTATAGAGCGTTGCGGAATTGTAATTTCATCCAATATTTTTGTCTTTTTGGATGTTTTAAAGTATACCTCTGACGGAATATTGTTCATATTAAATTCTTGCTTAATATTCGCAAGCATGCTTTTGGGGTTTCCTTTAGATAAAACAGGAAGAGTCGTAATCGCCATAATACACAATAATATTAGGGAATTTCGTAATATCTTTATCATAATAATCCTATTATATTAAAGTAACATAACCTACACTTATTATAATACATAATATTTGGATTATACTATAAATTTTTATATTGTTATATGTGACAAATCTGCCAATGATAAAAGGGGATAAACCAAAACCAAGTATTAACAGTTTATTGAATACTCCCGGGATAATTATCATTAAACTTAGTGCCGAAATAACATATAGTAAAAAGAGCCCTGTCAAAAATGAGACAAAAGAGGATTTTTTCATATTGTCTTTTAGATTGTAAACATACGTAATTTCAAGAATTAATAAAGCTGCCAAAAGACTCCCGATTATTATAAAAAATAATTTTAAATACATACAGTCTCCTTTATATTCTGCTCAAGACTTACATGATTATCCAAAAATGAAACAGCTTTGTTAAATACAAATTCCTTTTCGTTATCATATAAAACCATATGATAGCTATCATATAAAATTATTTTTTCCTTATCCTCAGAAGATATGTTTGAATAGACAATTTCGGCAGATTTTACACTTGTAAGGTCGTCTTCTTTTGAGTGAATTAGCAATATAGGAGAAATCACTTTTTTTAAATTTTTCCTGACTACAGCTGATAATTTCACAAGTTCATAAATTCCTGTCATAGGAAAATCATTCATCCCGACATCTCCTTTTGCAAGAAGCTTTTTAACAACACTTCTCGTTTTTAGGTTTTTAATCCCATGCGGTTCACACTCAGGATAATTATAGTAACATCTGATAATTGTTGAAAGTCCTATCGGTATTAAAAATTTGTACCAAGGGAGTCTCCAACCGTCCAGATACAGTGTTGTTGAAAGCGAAATCACACCGTCAACTTCATTTGGAAACTTCTCAGCAACAGCTATTGCCAATACAGCACCCAAACATAATCCGGATATAAAAACTTTACTGTAACCCGCCTTCAAATCCTTAAACCGTGTATAGGCAAAATTCAGCCAATCCTGATATTTTACGGTATATATTTCCTCGAATTTTTCACCATGACCGGGAAGACATTCTCCATATACGTCATATCCGTTGTTATACAAGAATTGCCCGTATTTTTTCAGTTCAAAAGGGCTGCCGGTCAACCCATGAAAAAGCAGAACAGCGCCCTTTATTTCATTCTTATTTTCGTGTTTCAGAAAAAAATCCAATGACATTACTTAGTTAACCTGCCAAGTAACTGATCCATTAAATCAATTGCCATTTCGATTTCTTCATCACTGATATATAACTGAGGAACAAGAGTTATAATATTCTTGAAAAATCCGCCGTTATTCAGAACAAGCCCGCATTTTTTACCCTGATAAGTTAAATCACCTTTCAATCCTTCTTCCTGCATAGCATCACACAGTTCTCTGTTTGGTGTATAACCGTCTTTTTGGGTAAGTTCCATTCTAAGAGCAAATCCTATACCGCCAACATCTCCGACTTCTTTATATTTAGATTTCAAATAATTCAACCCTCTCATAAACAAATCGGATTTTCTCGGAATTTCTGTTTCAAATGTGCTTTGCTCTTCTTCAACAATACTCATAACCTCATGAGCAGCTCTGATACCGATTGGATTTGAACAGTAAGTTGAATGAGCTGATCCCGGTACAAATACATTAGGCGCAATATATTTCTCTTTTGCCCAAAGTCCTGACAATGGATTCATTCCGTTTGTAATAGATTTAGCAAATGTCATTACATCAGGAACTACACCATAATTTTCAATAGCCCAAAGCTTACCGGTTCTAAACATACCCATCTGAACTTCATCAACAACAAGCATAATATCATGTGCTTCAAGAATTTCTTTCAATTCTTTAAAATACCATTCAGGAGCGTTAATATAGCCGCCTGTACCTAAGATTGGCTCAGCGATAAATGCTTTAAATTCACATTCATTTGTCTTAGGATCATGAATTGCTTTATACTCAGATTCAAATTGTCTTGCAAATTGTTTTACGCAGAAGTGATTACAAGATTCACACTTCATTCCGTACGGGCATCTGAAGCAGTAAGGAAACGGAACAAAGTTTGCTCTATCGCCAAAGTGTCCGTATCTTTCTCTGTAACGAAAACTTGAAGTAAGTGATGTTGCCCCGATTGTCCTTCCGTGGTAACCGCCTTGGAATGCAAAGAAACCTTGTCTTCCCGTATAATTTCTTACGATTTTAATGGCATCTTCCGTAGCTTGAGCACCGCCTACGTTAAAGTGCATTCTGCCTTTTGTATGAAATCTTGCTTCTATCATTTTTGCCATTTTTTCAGATAATAATGATTTATACGGCTGTAAAAATTTCGGTGTTAATTGAGGCATTGTATTCATTTGATCAATTACTGCATCAGTAATTCTTTTATTTTTGTACCCAAAGTTTGCGGATGAATACATCATCTGTAAATCCAAATAAGGAGTGTCGTTTGAATCATACATATATGAACCTTCACAACCTCTGAAAACTTTTGGATCTTTTGAGTAGTGTACAGTATCACCCCAAGAACTGTACTCGTTGTCTAATTCCTTTACTTCCGCATCTGAAATCATTTTCTCATCTAAATAAATCATTATTTTTACTCCTTAAAAATTCAATTTTGTATACAAATTAACATGATTTATAAAAAAAATCAATAGTCTTTATTCAGACCAAATAAGACTTAAATTTATATATAAGTTATATTGCCATGATGAAATTATGGATAATTTGTGGTATTCTGGTTTTGAAGGCAGGTAAAATCATGGATTTTAAAATAAATTATAAAGTTAAGCAATTTAACAATATGTTATGTGAAATTGACAGCGTATACCAAAAACTTCTTTCAACTAAAAATATATCAGACAGTGAATATTCAATAATATTTGCTATATTGAGTTTAGGGGAAGGCTGCCTTCAAAAAGATATTTCTACAATAAGTCATATAAGCAAGAAAACTGTAAATTCGACTATAAAAAAATTTGAACGTGAAGAATTAATCCGTCTAAAAGCCGGCAAATATCCCAATATGCATATATATCTCTCACCAAATGGCAAAAAATATATTAAAGAAGATGTTCTGCCTATACTGGAAGCCGAAAACAATTTCATGGAATCAATTCCTGATGACGAATTTGATTTATTTTTAGAGTTGTACTCAAAATACATCCAAAAATTTAAGGAGCAAATAAATCCATCAAAATAGCGTGCTAACTTGCACTAAACATTTCATGTTCCGATATATTTTTGAAGTTTTCAAAATCAATATGTGCAATACCATTGTTTTTGCAATATTCAACAAGTTTTGATTTTGCAAACAGAATATCAGATTTGTCTGCAACACAAAAATCAGAAACCCCATCGCCAATATATACTATTTTATCGTATTCCGCTCTAAAACTTTCTAAAATTTTACATTTACAGGTACCGGAATTTTTTATACAATTCGAATTTTCATTAGGGAAAGTCAGAGAAAATTCATTATCTGAAAAAGTTCCGTGATTTGCAACCACAGAAATTCCTTTTATATCACGGGTTTTAAATACATTTTCAATAAAATAATCCACCCCATCGCTAACAACAAAAATTTTAATGTTCTGTTCGTTAAGCTTTTTTACAAAATCTTTAAAATAACGATCAATTTTTACTGTCTTAATAAAATCGTCAACAAGTTTTTTATTCAAATTCGGAACAAGGTTAAACTCTCTAATTAAGCACTCCTTAGAGCCGATTAACCCGCTAACCCACATTTGTTCCACGTCTTTCCAACCGTCTGAAGCATACGTTTTGAAAAAAGTATACAGGGTATCTTTTTCTGTAATCGTTCCGTCAAAATCTGTAATAACACAAGTTTTAGCCATGTGATAATGCTATTTCAAACAGTAATATATGTCAAACAATTTTGTTAAATATATCAATTATTGACATATTTGGTTAGTTAAAGCGGTGAATTAAAAATATGTTGGGACGGTTTAACTTTATGATGAAAAACAGAAAGGAGTTTTTGTCATGAAGTTTAATCCGTTAAAAGAAAAAGGACTACCTTTGGAAAAGCAGCTTAGGACGTGGCATGATATTGCACACAGAAAATATAACAAAACAAAAGTTGATTGTTATACGAGAACACGTCAGATATTGATGAACGGTATAGAAGTTGAAGCTTGGAATTTTAAACACAATTTTGCAAGAAATACCGATGACGTTGAAACATTAGAATTTCTCGCGCGAACAAAGCGAATAGAAGATGCACAGCAAACAACTATTAACTGGCTGGCACCTTGCGATCAGTCTGTACTTGAAACAACACTAGGATATGAACAAGTTGCGGTAGATTTAACTGCTTGGATGGCACAAAACGAACCTGATGACTATGTTAAAGAAACATTTGACTTCGGATTATTAGAAGATTTTGACCACTTATACAGATATGCGCAGTGGGCGTACATGGTACATGGAATTGAACCGGATTGTATTGTTCAAGGGCAAACTGATGTAATACTTGGCAGACCTACTCAAAACCACCATAACTGCAATGTAATAAGATTAAGAAAACCATATGATAAATCCAAAGCCTCACCGCAAACAAAAGTAAACATTTTAACTCTTGTTGCGGGAGAACAACAAACTCACAATTATTACGGTGAACACGGATTTGAGTACGGAAGCGAGTTGCTTCGTGAAACATACGCAGAAATAAAAGACGTTGAAGAAGAACACGTTACAATGTACGAATCCCTTATTGATCCTACAGAATCTTGGTATGAAAAACTTTTACTGCATGAATTTACAGAAGTATGTACATACCATAACTGTTATGAAGATGAACAGGATGAAATGTTAAAACCGATATGGGAAGAATTTTTAGCTATTGAATTAGAACATTTAAAAATATCTGCAGAGTTGTTCAAAAAACATGAAGGCAGAGATCCGGAAGAAGTAATCGGAGACAGCGTTGTTCACCCTTGTCATTTTGAATCCCAGAAAAAATATGTTGCAAAAGTTTTGGATGAAGAAATTGATAAACGTCTCGGTACAGACAAGGATTACTTGTATGTAAAAGAACTTCCTGCGGATTGGGCAAGTTACAACGTGCAAGAAACTGTCGGAGAGGACGGCTCCCCTTCCGAAGTTACCATAAGAGTTATTAATGAACAAAAAAATCACGATATCGTTTCAGCTTCCGACGAAATGATAGAAAGTATTCCGGATATGATGAAAAAGGCAACCCAAAAACGAGGGATGACCTTTGATACATTCACTCCGGATGAGTACGAACAAATGGTTCGAGATGACGAAGATTAGCACAAACTAATTAGTATATCGGGCAGGTAAAAGTTTTGCCTGCCCTTTTTTATTTTTCTGATAAAATTAAAGTATGGAAAAGGAAAAAATTAATAATATATTGGCGATAAATTTTGGCGGTATCGGTGATGAAATATTCTTTTTACCGACATTAATTTCATTAAAAAAGCAGTTCCCGAACTCAAAAATCACGCTTGCGCTGGAGCCAAGGAGTAAGAGTGTACGGGACTTGACTGATTTGATAGACGATATGATATTTGTCGATATAAAAAATAAAAATAAATATATCGAACTTATAAAATTAATATTTGAGGCACGAAGAAGGAAATTTGATTTGGCGATATCAGCCGGCGGAAATAAATTTATAAGTATAATTTTATGGCTTACCGGCATAAAAATACGCTGCGGATTTGATACCGGAAGTTTAAGCCGCAAACTGCTTACATACGCAGTAGAATTAAATAAAAATCAATATGCCTGCGCGATGTATCACGATTTGGTAAGACCGATAACGAGCTTTAACACGGAATTGCCGGAAGTTAACATAACTCCGTTGCCAAAAAGAAAAAATACCGTATTGATACATCCCGGAGTTAGCAAAATGAGTATTCAAAAAGGATGTATCAAAACCGTAGATGCAAAAACTTGGGCCAAAGTCATTGATTTACTTGTACAAAACAACAAACACGTTATTTTAGCCGGCGGGCCGGATGATAAAGATTGCATTGATGAAATATTAACAACAATTTCATGTAAAGATTCGGATTTGTTTGAAAACTACTACGGTAAAACAAAATCTATGCGGGATTTAGGCGAATTAATATCGAGTGCGGAAAAGTTTTTATGCTCAGATTCAGCCCCGCTGCACGTAGCGGTAGCGTTAAAAACTCAAACGTATGTTATATTTGGTTCAACTGACGACAAAAAATTAATTCCTCACTCAGACAAGGTTGTCGCAATAAAGGCAAATGATAAGTGCCCGCTAAAACCATGCCTGTGGGAAAGAAGAATGACAACATGTGAAAGTTTGGAGTGTCTAAAAATAACACCGGAAGAGATTGTAACAAAAGTCCTTGCCTAAATTACCCTTGACAAGAAATTTTGTGTTTCGTATTATATAGAAACGAGGAACAAGGCGACATGGCCAAGTGGTAAGGCAGAAGCCTGCAAAGCTTTTATCCCCCAGTTCGAATCTGGGTGTCGCCTTTTTTATTTCCCTTAATCGTATTTTACATAACCATTAGTAGTTCGCGAATAACCTTTGTCGCAACGGCAGTTGATGCACCTGACGCATCATAATCAGGCGCCAGTTCTACAACATCTGCCCCAACTATATCAAACTTTTTAAGATACTCAAACCATCCGACAAGTTCATTAAATTGAAGTCCGCCAACTTCCGGTGTACCTGTCCCCGGCATTATAGAGGTATCTAACACGTCTAAGTCAACAGTTACAAATACTTTCTTATCCTTTAATGCATCAAGATCCGAATATTTATGAGCAAGTGTGCCGTTCACTTTCATAAATTCCCACTCATCTTTCATCCCCGAGCGAATACCGATTTGGCGGATATTCTTTGCTCCGACAATTTTCGCACAATGTCTTATTACCGCAGAATGGGACATCTCTTCACCCAAATACTCTTCCCTTAAATCCGTATGTGCATCAAAATGTATAATTGCTAAATCCTTGTGAAATTTCGATACAGCCTCTATTTCAGGAAGCGTCACCAAATGCTCTCCGCCAATTGCAAAAACCCTTTTCCCGTCCTTATATATATCTTCAACGTTTTGCCTGATTAGCTCTAAACTTTTATAAGTATTACCCAAAGGAAATTCCAAATCTCCGGCATCATGAAAATTTACATCTTCTAAGAATTTATCAAACTTTGGTGAATATTCTTCTAATCCCCAGCTTGCCAGCCTTATTTGCTCAGGTGCAAATCTTGAACCGGGCCTGTATGATACGGTCCCGTCAAACGGCAAACCTAACATTACAATATCCGAGCTTGTATAATCAGGGTTCTGCCCCATCCAATTTCTGTCTAAAAAAGGTCCTCTAAGCATAACTGCCTCCTGTTTAGAAGGCAGTATAGCATAAATAAATTATTTTTTAAATTAATTAACTCATAAGGTGATAATATTTCATATAATCAGCCATAATCATTGAGCTTGTTGCATTTGCCAGGTTGGCTTTTATCTCTTGCTCCTTGTCGTTTTGAGTAGATTCCTGTACACCATTATTTTTCTGAGCTTCCTGAGCCTTCTGTGCCTCCTGAGCTTCTTGAAGCAACTGTTCTACTTGCTTTTCTAATTCTTCACGCAATGCTTTATCTCCGGAGTAAGTACCGGTTGATTCAACACCTGCGATTTTAAAATCACTCAAAATATCAGCCCATTCCTGATAGTTAGGTACGGAACCCCCTGCGGCCTGTGCTGCGGCCTGTGCTCTTTTAAGTTCGTCCTCGTTTTCTATTCCGTCTATTCTCATTGACATGATTTTACTCCTCTTCTTAGATATATAAAGTTTTTTTAGCGACATAAATTTCAACAATTTCAAATATGTTAACAAAAGTTAATATATAGTAATTGCATAATAAGATGTTTATTTAAAAATTAAATAATAAGAATTGTTAAGAAAAATTTACAATAAACTCTGTAACTTGCTCAGATATTGAATTTATAAAATTAAGTGTTTATTATAACTTCCCCTTTTTTAAAAAAACATTTTGTAAAATCGGCATAAAAAAGTTAATTAAAACACAAGAATATAGCTTGCATTGAAATATTTTGCAAGTATTATTAATTAAGACACTCTTTAGGGTGTACTGTGCACATGTAAAAAGTTAGGACAAAGCTATTCAAACAAAGAGTAACAAAGCTCCTGACAAACAAGCCGAAAATGAGGAATATATGTCAAAAGACGTTATAGAAATAGAAGGTACGATTATAGAATCCATGCCTAACGCTATGTTCAGAGTAAAACTTGAAAATGACCATGAAATACTGGCACATATTTCAGGAAAGATAAGGAAGAACTTTATAAGAATTCTTCCGGGGGACAGGGTAAAAGTCGAAATGACACCGTATGACTTGTCCAGAGGCAGAATTACCTTCAGATTAAAATAAAAACAACAGGACGATTAAAAAATAAATTAACGTCAGATAGCAATATAATAAACAGTTAAAAAGAAATACATCTCACAACAAAATATAAAGGAAAAGAAAATGAAAGTAAGATCATCAGTAAAGAAAATTTGCGATAAATGCAAATGTATTAAAAGAAAAGGCAGAATTGCCGTAATTTGTGAAAACCCAAAACACAAACAAAGACAAGGTTAATTTGTGGTTATAAGTTATTAGTATAAAGTTGTAAAAACCTAATTATCTAATAACACAATCACTTATTCACTTTATTAGAGTCTAAGTGTAAGACATAAAAAGACACTGGTGAGGAAGTATTTATCCCTCATACCAAAAAAAATCTAACAGCGGATTTTGCTAAGAGTTAATCAAATAGTATGAACAAAACTCGAAAAAGCCCGAAACGGAATGAACGGCATCAATAGCAAAGTGAATGACAGTGAAGGGTAACGCAATAATCCAAAACGCGAATTATAGGGCGGACAAAATCCCGCACATAAAAGATTCGCCAAAGCCAAAGAAAAGGAGAAAAGAAAAATGGCAAGATTAGTAGGTGTTGATTTACCACGTAACAAAAGAATGGAAATCGCATTAACCTATATTTACGGTATAGGACCAACAAGAGCAAAGAAAATTTTAGCAGCAACCGGAATTTCACCTGATTTAAGAACAGATGATTTAACGGAAGAAGATATTAAAAACCTTCGTAATGAATTAGCAAATTATCATATTGAAGGTGATTTAAGACGTGAAGTATCAATGAATATTAAACGTCTTCAAGAAATCGGTTCATACAGAGGTATGAGACATAAAAGAAACCTTCCATGCCGCGGACAAAGAACAAAGACAAACGCAAGAACACGTCGTGGCAAAAAAGGTTTAGCAATCACTAAAAAGAAAACAGCTTAGTTAAATAAGTGCGGAAAGTAAAGTCTGTAGGCACTTAGTATAAAATACATACCGGCTTTACTCACTCCAAACACAGACAATGTAAATTAACAATAAAACATAAAGGAAAGAAAAATGGCAAGACCAGTAAAAACAAAGAAAAAAGAAAAGAAAAATGTATTGCAGGGCGTTGTACATATTCAGTCAACATTCAACAATACAATTGTAACTTCTACTGATACTCAAGGTAATGCTATTGCTTGGGCTACAGCAGGTGCAAGCGGATTTAAGGGTGCAAGAAAAGGAACCCCGTTTGCAGCACAATCAGCAGCAGAATTGGTAGCTAAAAAATCAATCGACCAAGGTATGAAAAAGGTAGAAGTATACATTAAAGGACCTGGCTCAGGCAGAGAAACTGCAATCAGAGCAATACAGGCAGCAGGGTTGGAAATTACGTTAATAAGAGACGTAACCCCAATTCCTCACAACGGATGTCGTCCGCCGAAGAAAAGACGTGTATAGTGTACGGCGAGGGTGTCTTGCCGGATGGCATGATGAACAGTACGTAAGACACTATAATACCGCTATTGTGAGTGGAGCGTATGTGAAACGAGCAAACAAATCTTTGATTTAACAGGCGGTGATAATGTAAAAATAATCGGCAGGGGCTTGCGAAATAGCCAAATCGTGAACCATAGATGCCCTGCCACAAGAAAAAGGAGAAAAGAAAAATGGCTAGATATACAGGACCTTCTAATAAATTATTTAGAAACAAAAAAGTAAGTGATTTGTCTAACAGAAAATTGACATCATCAATGAGACAAAACGCTTCAGGTCAGCATGGTGCAGTAAGAAAGAAATTATCTGAATATGCAATTCACCTGGCTGAAAAACAGAAAATCAGATATACATATATAGTAAGCGAAAAACAATTCGCAAAATACTATGAAGAAGCAGAAAGAAGAAGAGGGGTAACAGGTACAATCTTGTTACAACTACTTGAATCCAGATTGGACAATATATTGTTCCGTGCAGGTTTGGGTATAACCCGTAAACAGTCAAGACAGATTGTAAACCACGGACATGTTTTGGTAAACGGTAAGAAAGTAGATATTCCGTCATACTTGGTAAAACCGGGTGATGAAATTACTATTAAATCAAAGAGTTCAAACTTCTTGAAATCAGTTACCGAAATGATAGACATGCCATGCGGATCAGCTTGGATAACAGTAGATAAGGATGCATTAAAAATCACTTTCGATAGAATACCTGAAAGAGAAGAATTGGATCCTGATATGAAAGAACAACTGGTAATTGAGTATTACTCAAAGTAACGTAGTCCGTAAGCGACACAGCCGGATATAAATTCGGCAAAAGATTTTCACAAAGAAAATCAAATCCAAGATAGTTATTTTTAAACTAGGAGATTAAAAGAATGGAATTAAAAATTAAATGCGTTAATACGACAACAAGTTCAGACGGTTCTCAATACGGAAAGTTTGTAATCGAACCATTAGAAAAAGGATTCGGTACAACAATCGGTAACTCTTTAAGACGAGTATTATTATCAAGTCTTGAAGGTACTGCCGTTACATCAGCAAGAATAGAAGGTATAACTCACGAATATACGGCTATTCCTGGTGTATTGGAAGACGTAATTGACGTAATGTTGAATTTAAAAGGTTTGGTTGTAAAAACAGATTCTCCTGAACCTCAACATTTACGTATAGACGTAGACAAAGCCGGCGCTGTACTTGCAAGTGATATCCAGTTACCGGCAGGCGTAAAGGTTGTAAATCCTGATTGGTTAATTTGTACAGTAGCAGAAGGCGGAAGTTTCCATGCTGACGTTATTGTAGAAACAGGCAAGGGATATGAACCACACGATGTACCTAGAGATTCTAAAAATACATCAATAGATGTTCTTCCTATCGATGCAACATTTATGCCTATAAAAAGAGTTAGCTACAATGTAGAAAATACACGTGTAGGTGATTCAATAGATTTTGATAAATTGACATTGGAAATTTGGTCAAACGGTTCAATTGAAGTAACAACAGCATTAAGCCAAGCTTCTAATTTGTTGATTGATCATTTTATGCAAATCGCATCAATCACAGGTCAACCTGTAATTGCACCGGTTGCACAAGTAGAAGAAACAGTAGAAGAAGATGAAACTGTTCCTACAATGACAATCGAAGAACTTGAATTGTCAGTAAGAGCTTATAATTGCTTAAAAAGAGCAAGCATAAACTCAATGGCAGAATTGTTGAAAAAATCAGAACATGATTTATTAAACATCAAGAACTTCGGTAAGAAATCATCTGATGAAGTAATTGAAAGATTACACCACTTTGGTTTGGATTTGGCTCCAAATCCTGAAATCGAAGAGGAAATCGGATAGCGGATTTTGCGTAGAGTGAAGTGAGCATAGCGAACGTAACTCGAAGAAGCCCGAAGCGAAATGAACGGCAGCGATAGCAAAGTGAATGACAGCGTAGGGTAAAGCAATAATCCAAGATAGCGGATTTTGCGTAGAGTGAAGTGAGCATAGAGAACGTAACTCGAAAATAACTAAATGAAAATAAATATAAAGGAAAACCAAAATGAGACACATGACAAAAAAACATACGTTAAGCAAGGCAAAGGATCAAAGAGATGCTTTGTTACGTGCATTAGCTACTGAGCTTTTTGTGCATGGTGAAATTAAAACAACAATGGCAAGAGCAAAAGCTCTAAGACCATATGCTGAAGGTATTATCACTCTTGCAAAAAAAGGTGATTTAGCTGCTATACGTCAAGCTGCAAGGCATATTTATAACAAAGAAACCGGTAAATTCATGGATTTGAAAACCGGCGAAGTGTTTGATGAAGCAGTAGCTGACAAAAAATTAGCACCTCAAACAGTTTTGAGAAAATTGTTTGTTGTAATCGGAAAGCAGTACTCCGACAGAAAAGGCGGATATACAAGAATATTCAGACTTCCTCCTCGTCGCGGTGATGCTTCCGAAATGGCTTTAATCCAATTGGTGTAAGTCGTTGAAAAGATATGCTTTAAAAGTTCAATACATAGGTAAGAATTACGCCGGCAGCCAGTTGCAACTGGAAAACGGCAAACCGATAGAAGGCTTACCGACAATTCAAGGAGAACTCGAAAAAGCATTATGTACGTTGACAGTAAAAAGCGCAAGCCGGTGCGAGTCCGGAGGCGCTGAAGAATATAACCGACCGGTAAAGGCAGTCTTTTCCGGAAGAACTGACAGAGGAGTGAATTCAAAAGGTCAAATAATTCACTTTGATGTAAAGGAACCCATTGTTGCTTCAAAGTTCCTTTATCAGATGAATGAAATATTGCCTGATGATATCTCTGTCGACGAGCTAAGAGAAGTCGACACTGACTTTCACGCTCAAAAATCAGCCGTGAGCAGGTTTTACAGATTTGAATTTATAAACAGAAGATGCAAAAACGCTTACGATGGTGATTTGCTGAGAGTGAAATTCCCGATAAATATTGACAGGATGCAAAAATCTTTAAATTATTTGTTGGGGGAACACGATTTCACAAGTTTCAAAAGTTCCGGAACGCTTAACCCAAGCAAAGTCTGTACTTTAACGAAAGCCGAATGCCGAAGAGCAGAAGGTGATAGGATTATTATCGATATAGAGGGGAACAGATTCCTCTATAATATGGTAAGAACTATAGTCGGAACACTCCTCGAAATAGAGGGGCATGATTTGCCGCCGGAACATATGAAAGATGTTTTAGAGGCAAAAGATCGGACAAAAGCCGGTCAAACAGTTAGCCCATACGGGTTAACATTAATGAAAGTTAGATACAAAACATATAACGGAGAAAAAGCATGAAGACATATTCAGCAAAACCTCTTGAAGTAGAAAGAAAATGGTATTTAATTGACGCGGAAGGCGAAGTACTTGGTCGTCTTGCAACAAGAATTGCCAACATTTTAAGAGGTAAAAACAAACCTGAATACACACCAAACGTAGATACCGGCGACTTTGTTGTTGTTATCAACGCTGATAAGGTTGTAGTAACAGGTAAAAAAGAAACAGATAAAATTTATCTTCATCATACCGGATATCCGGGTGGTTTAAAGAGTGCATCATTCAAAGAATTGATGGAAAAAGACGGTACTTTGGCATTGGAAAAAGCTGTTAAAGGAATGCTTCAACACAATACTTTGGGCGCACAACAGTTAACTAAATTGAAAATATACGCAGGCAGCGAACATCCGCATGCTGCACAAAAACCAATTGTGTTAGAAAAGGAGGCTAAATAATGGCAGATACTGAAATTAAAGCAACCGGCCGCAGAAAGACCTCTATTGCAGTTGTTAAGCTTGTAAAAGGTAAAGGCAGAATTTTCGTTAACGGCAAAACTTTAAGAAACTACATCGGTAACCGTCCGGCTGTTGAAATGTTAGTATACAGACCTTTAGTTCTTACCGATAACCAAGAAAAATATGACGTAAGAGTTAAAGTAGTAGGTGGCGGTGTTGTAGCACAATGCGGTGCTATCAGACACGGTATTTCAAGAGCATTGGTTGAAGTTGACGAAAAATACAGAAATGTATTGAGAATGGAAGGTTTGTTAACTCGTGATCCACGTGTTAAAGAACGTAAAAAATACGGTAGAAAAAGAGCTCGTAAGAGATTCCAATTCTCAAAACGTTAATACCGAATTTCGATTACAATTACAAAAAGACTCCTTTCGGAGTCTTTTTTTCTACTTCTCCCTTGGGGAGAAGATACAGGTGCAGTCAAACTTGTTTGACTAGCAACTGTAGATGAGGGGTTTTT
>ONTD01000129.1 GCA_900320675.1 uncultured bacterium | reverse complement strand
TCGCCTCGCTCTTGTCCTTGGAATCAATTCTTTGAATTAACAAGTATTGTTTCGTCTATCTATTCTCTTTTCAATGTTCTGTTTATATTTTTGACATAACCGACACATTATGTGCCAACTACTTTTCATAGTTCACCGACCATCATTCAGGTCTTGGGGTTTTGTCTTCCTTTCAGTAATCGGTCTTTTATGACCGCATTTACTATCTTATTCCTTAAATTTTCATTGTCAAGCTATAATGTTTACAAGTCTTAATGAAACTTAACCATCACATATCTTACGATTGCCTGACTCGTATTTCCAATAATATTATAAAAAATATTTTTGTCAAGTGATATTTTTAATTGTCGCTCGAAATCCAATAATTACAACTACATGGGATATACATTATTCGTATGAAGTTTTTATTATAACATCAATATATAATTGTCAATTATAGGTACAGGAGGAACAAATATGAAAAATTTTAGCAAGATAATTATTTCAATCATGTTTTTTGCGGCATGCTCCAATTTTGCATTTGCTGCGGAATTCACCCCGCTAAACTTTAGCGATGCTACTTACAATTCAGGTAATTCAACAAAAATTGCAGCAACTACACCTGCTTCAAACACAACTAAATCTGTAACACAAAATGACGTAAAAGCAGTTGTAACAGATACTACAGGTAGTAAAAATATGCAAAGTGCAATCACGGAACTTGATAACGCGCAAGTCGAAGTAAGAAATGAATTATTAGATTACAAAACTAAATATTCTGAAGTTGACGCTAAATATAATACTATCAAGGCAGAAAGAGCTGCTTTGAATAAACAAGTTAAGGCATGCGAAAAGAAAATTCGTCAATTAGATAAAGCTAAAGAAAAAATCAGAAAAAATATGGTTTAGCTTATTAAATAAACAACCACAAACAAATACAACAAAAAATCGGGGCATGCTCCGATTTTTTTATGAAATAAAATTTATTTGACTTTTTATAATAATTTCACCTTAAACCACCACCGGAGTATATTTCAAAGAAATTTTGTCGCTATTTATAGCTACCTATTTTTAGCGACTTTTCAAACCGGTTTAAATATTTATACTTATATTATAAATAAACTCAATCCCTGATTCCTGCACTTTTACAGTGCTTGGACTCAATATTATCTTACTCTCTTTGCTGGAGGGGTTTATCCCCCTCTTTTTTTTTGCACAAAAAAAACAGGAAGTGATTTCATTCCCCCCCTGTTAAGATTTACACTAGCCGAAATATAAATAGCATTATTATTATAACACTTTTTTCAACAAATTTCAAACTTTGCTAAGAAATGTTAATAATATATTGTTACAAGTGTAGTAAATCTTCTAACTAGGAGGACTGGAACATCTTGAACGTCTTATCCACATTTTTATTAATTAAACTTTTTACCGTTTCAAATTCAGTATTTAAGGCACTCAATTCAGCATCTATAGAACGAGTTTCAACTTCAATTTGCTGTTCTTTATAATTGATTTTATTCTTTTTGTATGCGTATTCTCTCTCCGCAATAGCAATAGCCTGTTCGTCTTTTTCTTGACGTATATGCTGACCGTAAGCCTGAGTGTATCTCGATTGATAGTAGTAATTATCCGCATTTTTGGATACTATAAACAATTGTCCGTTTTTCAATGCGTTATCAAAATACCCTTTTTCTTCAAGCATTTGGTTCTCGTATAAGCCATTTGAACACATACTGTTGAAAATAATACTATAGAATTCTGATTCCCATACGGATTCATAGCTTCCGTCTACAGTATTAACTGTGTATAAATAGTCAGGATTGTCTGTTATTAGGCTAGAAGCTCCCATCTCTTTGGCGATTTTGCAGCCATCTTGATAGCCATCCATACCGTTAATAAATTCTGATAAGAAATCTTCTGTCAAGTTTGATAAGCTTATTGCCCAAGCGTTTCCATATTTTACCCAACAGTTATATGCATCTGCATTTTTAACTGCAGTCTGAGCAGCAGCCTCTGAGTTACCTGCCTTTGATGACAATTCAACATAATTTTTATCAAGTCCGTTATATCCGTCAACATTTCTTAATCTTGAAACTACGTTTAACATTGCTGTTATAAATGCATTTTGATCTTTCACTGTCGGATTTTCAGGATTTGGCATTAACAAATGGTACATACCTTTTGCCAATTTATCAAAGTAATTTAAGATTGCCAATGAACTTTGAGCATTTGAGTGTTCTTCTAAAGAACCGGAATCTCCGCCTTTTTCATAATTCTCTTTAGCATATTCTACCAACTTTTGATAAGTACCACTCTGGTTAACAGCAGAATTTTCTTGTGCCATCATAGCTTTAACTTTATCATACCAAATATCCACATCATCATTTAGCAAAGTCCAATCCTGCATGTTTGAAGCATTTCGCAACATCCAGCTGATAACCTCTAAAACTTCACTATATGACTGTTGACCTGTTACCATCAAGGTTACATCTTCATTTAAATAATCTGCAAGCGTGAGCACCTTATCCGAATAATCCGGAGAGCCGGTAGGTCCAAATTGCGGATCTGAGTGATATTGACCATTTTTAATTATACATGTTCCACCTGATTGTGGCACCCACGCATCGTTTAAGTAACAACTTAAATCGGCACGTAACTCACCCAATTCAGGCGTTGCGTTATTTGGATTATGATGGTATTTAGTAACTACACCGTTGTAATCATATCCCTCTGCATTTTTTTCTTCAAGTGTGTCATAATAGTCAACCGTACCAAAATCACAAATCAATGTTTCTGCAAGTTTTGCAGCCTTTGACCCAGGTTCAAAGTAGCCATTTGCAGTGTTTACTGTAATATAATCGATATAAGATAATACTCCTGAAATACCCATTATATTATTACTTTCTCTGCCAAATAACTCACCGCCGATACCAGCTTCCGGTATAAATACGAATTTTTGATCGATTGAAGGATCTTCATTCATCATATTATTTGCTATAGCAGATGACATTGCTCTATTCTCTTTCAATGCATCAATAAACTTATCAAAGCAATCCTTTTGTACATCTTCAAATCCCTCATCTCCGCGATATACAACATTGCCGTTTTCATCTATCAAGCCGCCGTCACTGCTCCATATTCCGGTTTCAGGATCTTGAACCATATTAAATATACCCTGAGCAGCTTTGACATACTTATCATTAACCGCTATCTTACCATCTTGTCTTGATACAAGATATGGCGTGTACTTATTGTATTCAGAAGGCTGCATCAGTAAATCATACGATAAATCATACATATATGCGCCTTGATTATCCGGATCCAAGTCCCAAACAAGACGTGTAGCATCTAAAGCATCCTGATAATCTTCAGAAGCTTTTTGCAATTCACGAGTTAACGACAATCTCTGCTGAGCAAGTTGAAGTGAACGGAATTCACAATTTGCTTTGCGTGCCGTTACTGCGAGAAATCTAGCTTGTGATGCTGATAAACCCATTTGTTTGACTTGTTCCTTTCATTTAGTTTGTAGCATGTAGTCCTATTATTCTGTTATACGGACAAATTAGGGTAAAACTTTAAACATGAAAGGGTTTATTTTAACAAATCTTTACAATTAATTTATAAAAACAAATAATTTATTTTAAACCTCTAAAATGCAAGTCTAATCCTATTACATAAGGATTTTACAAAGACTTTCTTTCAACTTCTTCTGTAGTTGAAACTTCGATAATATCACCGACTTCAATATCATTCCATTTTGCAAATGATATACCGCATTCAAAACCTTGTGCAACTTCTTTTACATCATCTTTAAATCTCTTAAGTTGGTCAATAGCGCCTTCAAATACCACTTCACCATCTCTGATAAGTTTTGCATCTTTTGAGCGAACAATCTTACCTTCCGTAACATAGCAACCGGCAATCTTTGTTGTCTTACCAATTGTGAATACCTGTCTGACTTCAGCTTTACCAAGTTCAACTTCCTTAACCTCAGGCTCAAGAAGTGATAGCATAGTCTGCTCAATATCCTCTAATATCTGGTAAATAATATCATATTTCTTAATGGTTACGCCTTCTTTTTCAGCCGCAGCCAGCGCATTACTGTCTTCTTTAACCGTAAATCCCAAAATCAATGCGTTCGATGCAGACGCTAACATTACATCGGCTTCTGAAATATCCCCGACACCGACATGGATAATCTTCGTAGTAATTTCTTTTGAATCAAGTTGAGCAATAGCCTGAGATACTGCCTCTGCAGAACCATGAGTGTTTGCTTTTATAATCAAATTAAGATTTGGAATATCTTCTTCACCTGCAGCAGCTTCTCGACGGATATGTGCAGGAAGCATTGCCTCTAATCTCTTGTCACGTTCTTTCTCTTTACGTTTTTCGACAATAGACTTCATTTCCTTTTCGTTTTTAACAACTTCAAATTTATCACCTGCTTGAGGCACTTCCGTAAGCCCTAAAATTTCCACAGGAGTGGAAGGTTCCGCCTTTTGAATTCTTTCGCCGCTATCTGATAACAAAGCTCTGACACGACCGCAAGCCGTACCGACAACCACGCAATTACCGACTCTTAAGGTACCGTTTTGAACAAGCAATGTCGCAACAGGTCCTTTACCCTTATCAAGATTTGCTTCAATAACAACACCGGAAGCTTCCGCCTTTGGATTAGCTTTAAGGTCTTGAACATCCGCAACAAGCAGAATATATTCTAATAATTCATCAATACCGGTAGCTTGTAAAGCAGAAACTTTTACTGTAATTGTATCTCCGCCCCATTCTTCCGGAACGAGTCCATGCTCGGTTAATTGCTGGAGAATCTTATCAGGATTAGCGCCCGGCTTATCTATTTTGTTAACCGCAACAATAATAGGGACATCAGCAGCTTTTGCGTGATTTATAGCTTCTATTGTCTGAGGCATTATACCGTCATCTGCGGCAACTACCAGAATTGCAATATCAGTAGCCTTTGCTCCGCGTGCCCTCATTTCGGTAAATGCTTCGTGCCCCGGAGTATCAACAAATACAATTTTCTTTTCTTGTTTGTTATCAAGATATACAGTATAAGCACCGATTGACTGTGTTATACCGCCGACTTCTGTCGCAACAATTTTGTGTTTAGAAGCTCTGATACTGTCTAATAACGTAGTTTTACCATGGTCAACGTGTCCCATAATACTAACTACAGGAGCACGTTTTTTAAGAAGTTTTTTATCAACCTCAGACAAGGCTTTCTTTTCTTCTTCTTTTTCCATTTCCTGTTCTACGTATGCATCTAAGTCTTCATCCAAAACTTCAAGGTTATACTCTGCACATATCTTCTTTATTACATCAACATCAATAAGTTGATTAACCGTTGCCATTATACCGTTCATCATAAGAAATTTTACGATTTCTGCCGGTGTATGTTGAATTTTTTCGGACAACTCGCTGATAGTCATAGCATGAGTAACAACAATTGAGGTAACTTCTTTAACTTCTTCTTCCTTTTGAGTTCTTTTCTTATGTTTTTGAGCAGCAGCTTTTTCTAATGAAATCCTCTCCTGCTCCTCTTTTTTATTAAACTCTTTATCTTTTCTCTTAGAATTATCCGGGCGTTTTTTTGAAGGTCCTTTTGTTTCATAAATCTCTTGAGAAATTATATGACGCTGAATAGGTTTTTTTCTTGAATCATCCTGTCTGTCTTGCGGTTTTGGTTTATCGGAAGATTCTGATTTTGGACCAAACGATTTACGAGACTTCTCAGAACCTTTATTAAACTGACTTTTTTCTTCACTATTTTTTGTAAACGATTGTCTTGAAGGAGCTGCTGCAGCCGGTCTTGTCTTGCGAACAATCTCAATTCCGGCAGTTTTTGGTCTTTTTACGACTTCAACCCTTGGTCTTGGAGGTTCTTTTGCCGGTTCCGGTTTGACTACCGGTTTTTCCTTTTCTTCAACAACTTCTTCTTTTGGTTCTACTTTTTCTACTTCTTTTGATTTTTTTACAATAAAAGCCTTCGGTTTAGACGGCTTAGAAATTTTTTCGCCGTTTGCAATAAAATCCTTAATCTTTCTAACTTGATCAGAAGTTAAGGTACTTGAATGAGTTTTCCCGACAATAGAAATCTTTGCAAGCTTGTCCAGCAATTCTTTATTTGATATATTCAATTCTTTTGCAAGTTCATTTACTCTCATGGTGTCGTAACTCATCTGTTAATTGTCCTTTCAGCTCCTGTGATACAGGTGTTTTTAAAATTTTTTGTAATTTATTTTTTTTAAACGCTTGTTCAATACAAGTATTATTATAGCAAAGATATGCAGATCTGCCAAATACCTTTGAATTTCCGTTTACAACAAGGTTATCGGTCGCATGTTCTTTGGTAATTTTTATCATATCCTCTCGATTTTTTATAATTCCGCAACCGACACATTTTCTTTTAATAGTCAAATTATCACCTACTATTCTTTTACACCGGGAATATTATTTAACCATTTTTCTATTCTTATACCATTACGTTTATCATTTTTGTTGCGCATCGCAATGGCATTACAAGCCTTATTATATAGTTCAACTATATTAACACTTTTAAGTCGCTTCTTGGAAATAGGATTAGTAAAAGGCTCTTCTATATTATGACTGCTAACCAGCCTTTTACCATCTCTATAGTACACTTCCGCACCAACATTTAATCCTGATGTCTTATACAAAAATAAAACATCATCAACACCATTTTTTTCAAGAAGCGAAACCTGTTTTGCTAAATTCCTGCCCTCATCAAGTGAACAGAAGCGTTCAACTACCTTTGGTGATATTATAACTTTTGTTCCGAAATGAGGATTATTTAAATTATCAATTCTATTAATTTTCATTTACATTTCCATTTTCTACTTATAACTACTCAACTTGAGCCAATTTTTCTAATTTTAATTTTTGGTCATATTCCATCAATAATTTAATCAGTTCTTCTAAATCCCCGTCAATAACAGTCCAAACATTTAAGTTATGGTTCAGTCTATGGTCTGTTAAACGACCTTGCGGGAAATTATAAGTTCTTATGCGTTCACTTCTGTCGCCGGTACCAACCTGAGAACGTCTCAAATCAGTAACTTCTTGCATTTGTTTTTGAACTTCTAAATCGTATAATTTAGCTTTCAAAATTTGCATAGCACGTTCTTTATTTTGCAACTGAGAACGTTCTTCCGTACAGAAAATCATTATCCCTGTAGGCTTATGGAATAAACGTGCGGCAGTTTCAACTTTATTAACATTTTGTCCGCCTGCACCGCCTGAACGGGCTGTAGACATTTCAATATCTTCAGGTCTTATTTCAATTTCCACATCATCAACTTCCGGCATAACAGCGACAGTAGCCGTTGAAGTATGGACTCTGCCTTGAGACTCCGTTGCAGGAACTCTTTGAACCCTATGAACACCTGATTCATATTTCAACTGAGAATACACCGCATCCCCTTTTATTGAAATAATAATTTCGGAATATCCGCCTGCCTCACACTCAGTTTTGGAAAGTATTTGTGTTTGCCAGCCTTGCTTATCTGCGTATTTTAGATACATTCTTGCCAAGTCTCCGGCAAAAATGTTTGCCTCATCTCCGCCGGCACCACCTCTGATTTCAAGCATGATATCCTTATCATCCATTGGATCTCGCGGTAATAGAAGAACTTTCATTCTTTCTTCAAACTGAGGAATTTTAGCTTCATTTTCTTCCATCTCGGCTTTCAAAAAGGCTTTCATCTCCTCATCAGATTCAGAATGAAGCATCTCTTTTGCTTCTTCTATAGCCTCTGTAGTTTTTTTCCACTCGTAATATAAATTTACTGTTTCTTCCATTGATTTACGCTGCTTTGATAAATCCCTAAAACGGTTGTAATCCTGTATTACCTCCGGATCAGAGAGTGTTTCTCCAAGCTCAATGTATTTCTTTTCTATTTGTAATATTTTATCTAACATATCTTTCATACTTTTGAGTGTATCAGGAACATATTTTTTTTTCAATTGTCTTTTGTTACTTTTAAACGTTAAGTTCTGCCTTCTTAACTTCAAAAACCGCTTTGTCTGTTTATGACACCTGAGCAGTTGCACTACGTACAAAAGTATGATTAAATAAATAAGACAGAGATAATATAAGACAGAGAAGGTTTACAATGCTCAAATATTTTTTAGGCTCATATATAGTAACCGCAGCCGGGCTAATCGGTTCATATTTTTGGGGCGAACATGTTCATAACGGAAGCGGATTACAATGTGCATTTATAGCACTTGTACTTGGAATTTTGGAAGTCAGTTTGTCATTTGATAATGCGGTAGTTAACGCAATGAAACTCGAAAAAATGACAGAAAAATGGCGTCATAGGTTTATCACTTGGGGTATTGCAATCGCAGTATTCGGAATGAGATTTTTATTCCCGATACTTGTAGTTTCAGTGTTTGCAAAACTCAGTATGATAGAAGTATTTAAAATTGCAACCACAAATGCAGATAAATACGCTCATTATCTTCATTTAACACACGCACCTATAGTTACTTTCGGCGGAATGTTCTTGATGTTGTTATTCTTAAACTATTTTTTCAATCACAAAAAAGATGTCCACTGGATAAAATTTATAGAAATGCCGCTTTCACATCTTGACCATATAAAAGGGATAGAAATAATTATATCATTGCTGTTGTTATTGGGAACACAAAGCATAGTCCCGCAAGAACAAAAATTTTCGGTATTAATTTCAGGAATAAGCGGGATTATCACATATCTTACAATAGAGGGATTTGCACATTTTCTTGAAAAACACGAAGAGACAAGGATGGCTGCGTATGCACAAAAATCAATTGCCGGCGCAGGATTGGTAAGCTTTATATATTTAGAATTAATTGATGCATCATTTTCTCTGGACGGTGTGTTAGGTGCATTTGCACTGAGTAAAGATATTATAATTATTACAATAGGTCTTTCTATAGGTGCAATGTTTGTAAGATCTTTAACTATATTGCTTGTTGAGAAAAAAACTTTGGCACAATTTTTGTATCTTGAACACGGCGCACACTGGGCAATAGGAGCGTTAGCTGGTTTAATGCTTGTCTCAACCGTAAAAGAGATTCCGGAAGTCATAACAGGTTCAATAGGCTTGGGCTTTATTTTGGCGGCATTTATTTCTTCAATCATACATAACAAAAAACGTGCTAATTTAATTGCCGAAGAGAACAAAAATTCTTAAAGCTTTTTTCAAATAATGAATTTACACAATTTCATGGTATAATAATTATACTAAGGAGAAAATTATGACTTTAAGGAATGAACGAGTTAGGAAAGAATTAATGCGCGATATTTCTGAAATATTGAGAAAAGAAATTCGCGGACTTGCCGGTGTTGTATCAATTGTTGATGTTGAAGTTGCACATGATAATTCTTTTGCAAAAGTTATATATAGCGTACTGGGTTCTGATGAACAAATAGAAACCACAAAAAATATCATAGAAAAAAGTACTCCGAAAATCAGGTACGAAGTCGGCAAACAAATTCGATTGAGATTAACCCCTGAATTAAAATTTGTATATACAGATTCACTTGAAAAAGGTTCAAAAGTAAGCGAACTTATAAACAAAATTTCAAGAGGAGAAATTTAAGCCGATATGTTCGGAATTTTGAATATATATAAACCTCAAGGAATAACTTCTCACGATGTAGTGAGTATTGTACGTAAAATCTTGGGCATAAAGCAAGTAGGACATACAGGAACACTTGATCCGTTTGCGCAAGGAGTTTTGCCTGTATGTATCGGCAAGGCTACAAGATTAATTGATTATTTTGAAGACGATAAAGAATATCTTGCAACAATTCAATTTGGCGCATCCACAGACACATATGACACAGAAGGGAATATTCTTAAAAAAAGTAATATTAAAGTTACAAAACCGCAAATTGAGAATGCTTTGAAAAATTTTCAAGGTGAAATTGAACAAATTCCGCCAATATATTCCGCAATAAAAGTCAACGGGAAAAAATTATACGAATACGCCCGCAGCGGCGAACACATAGAAATAAACCCCCGAAAAATAACAGTATACCAAATTAAACTTGTAAATTTCGATTGTGAAAATCAAACAGCCGAGATATCCGTTAAGTGTTCGAAGGGTACATACATCCGCTCAATTGCAAATGATTTGGGAAATACTTTAGGATGTTTCGGATATCTTACAAAACTTATAAGAACTCAAGCCGGAAGTTTTACATTGAATAAGTCAATAAAGCTTCCTATTGTACTCAATAACGATGAATTACCAAATAACACTTTAAAATATTCAATAATACCAAATTCAAAAGAAACATTAATCAAAAATATAATAAACCCAATAGACGTTATTTCGCTGACAAAACTTGAAGTTAACGACAGTGATTATGAAAAAATTTCTCACGGAAATACGATAACAAATAATGAATTAAAATTAAAAAGTGGTGATTTTTTAATTTTGGTTTATAATAAAAATGTTATTGCAATCGGACAATACGAAGGTGGAAAAATTAAAGTAAAGAAGGTGTTTATATAATGAAAAAGATAGCTTTGATATTAGGTATATTACTGTTTACAAGCGGAATTGCAGATGCAAGAGGATGTAATAATTTTATATGTCCTACAAATCCGTATTCCGGCTCAATAGGTTTAAGTAACTTGACAGGGGTTAACTTTTTGGCGGAAAAGATTGCCGGCGCAATTATCGCAAAATCAATTAAAAAAGAGTCAAAAGGGAAATATAGAGTTAATCTTCAGTCCTATAATACAACCGCTTTAAAACAGGGGATATTTAAATCTTTAGAAATTAACGGTACTGATACAATTACCGATAATATATACATTTCAAAAGTTAAGTTCAAAACTATCTGTGATTACAATTTTATAGAAATAAATAACAAAGAAAAAACCACAACATTCAGAGAAGATTTCGGCATGACCTATAACCTTCAATTTACGGAAAACGACTTGAATAATACTATGCAAAATAACAGACAATATGCCGAAATGATTAGAAAAGCAAACAACATCGGTAATACATATAAACTATTTAATATAATTTCAACCGGAGCTAAAATTGAAAACGGTAAGTTATATTACATAATGAACGTCTCCGTACCACTTTTGAAAGTCAGACCTCAAATCGTAATTGAAACTGATTTACAAGTAAAAAATGGGGAAATTGTCTTAAACAAGGCAAAACTTTCAACAGAAAGTTTTCAATTTGATATGAGCAAATTAGAGAGAATTTTAAATTTCTTGAATCCGCTTGAATTTGCTCTTGGCATTTTTGAGGATAAAGAAGCTGACACCAAGGTAGAGGAAATCACAATAAAAGATAACCATATTGACGTCAGCGGAATTTTAACAATAGATAAAGACATCGTAACAGAATTTTAATAAAAGAAGGGGTTTGGCATGAACAAACAACAAGCACTTGCATTACTAATCGGTCTAATAATTATAGCGATTTCAATTTTTGTCGGTATCAGGGTTGTCAGTCCTATGTTTAATCAACCGGAAGATCAACCCGGTGTAATTACCGACATACCTAAAGAAGATTTACCAAACGAAAACAAAGAAGATGAACCTAAAGAACAAAAAACTCAAGAATACGTACCTATTGTTTTTATAGGTAAAAATGCTAACGGGGAAGAAGTATATAAGGTAATAAAAAGAGAATATGATCCTGAAATTGACGGTTCGAAATTGAGACACGCTCTGGAACTCCTGATTTTAGGACCAAAACAATCTGAAAAAGCAACCGGTACATATTCTGAAGTTCCTGCAAATACGAATATTCTACATATATATGAAAGAGAAGATAAGGTTATAATTGACTTGTCTTCCGGTTTTTCGTACGGCGGCGGAACCGAAAGTATTTATAAAAGATTATTCCAACTTATAAAAACCGTTAACCGTAACACAGCAAAACCTGCTTACTTATATATTAACGGTAAACAAGCCGACGTTATCGGAGGAGACGGAATTATGATTACACAACCGCTCAATGAAAACTCTATTGGTGAATAATAAATGGGAAAAGACTTAGATTATTACCTCAATCTTAATTGGACACTTATTGAAGGAGAAGACCTCGATTTTGAGGGAAAACCTTATCACTACATTATGATTGAAGAAATACCAAGCTTTTGTTTTTGTGCAAAATCAGCATTAAAGGCACATGAAAATTATAAAAAACAACTTAAATTAACCCTTACGGTCATGCTGGAAACCGGCGAACCAATTAGAGAACCGGGACAAGAAGACAATGAACCGGATTGGGAAAGCCTTTGCCCGTAATACATAATCTTTGTCAAAAATTAGTAAACTTAAGGGGAAAAAAATGAATAATAATAACTCTGAAATACAGCAACAATCAAAAATAAAAATAATTTTAAGTAATCCGTTATCACTGGCTTTGATATCACTTTTGATACTATACAATTTTATCGACATTACACCCTTTGTATTTGTATTTTCAGCCGTTGTATGGACCATTTTAAATAATAAATTTGTAAAATTTTTATCGGTATTTTTATATTCATTATTTTTTGCAATAGGTCAGCTTATTATAAACATAGTTATTGTAATGCACTATACGACAAACATCTTTGATGATGCAACAATAGCAAAACAATCGGTATTGTACTTTTTGATAACGTTTATTTCCGGAATACTGTTTTTCTATTTGACAAATATTATTCTGGTAGCTTGCCGAAAGTTGATATTGAAATTAACGAAAAAGATTGAAAAATAAGAAATTTTCACATAAAATTATATATATAAATAGTAACAAATTGAAAGGTTTATACAAATGATTGAGATGAAAGTAATGGGTATAGCACTTGATACGAGAACAGGTTCTCCGATAGTTGTGCTGCACGATAAAGAAAACAGAAGAGCTTTGCCGATATGGATAGGTTCGGCAGAAGCAAGTGCAATTATAAGAAAAATCGAAAACCTTACCGTTGCTCGCCCAATGACACACGACTTAATCATTAATGTCATTGAAAAAACCGGTTATAAACTTGAAAAAATAGAAATTAATAACGTAGAAAAAGAAACCTACTATGCTACTTTGTACCTGAAAAACGATAAAGATGAAACTATAGAAATAGATTCAAGACCATCCGACGCCATTGCCATTGCAATAAGAGTGGATGCACCGATTTATGTTACTCCTAATGTACTGTCCAGCGGTTCTGTTTCCACAGACTCAGCTAAAGATGAAGAAGAAGCTCAAGAATTTAAAGAATTTATCCAAAGCATTAAGCCTTCGGATTTTGCAAAATTGATGAAAGACAATGACCACCACGAAAGCGATCAATAAATTATTTTATACCCTTTAATGCCTTAGTTTTCATCATATTTGAAAGAGAATCCCTAAGCTCTCTTACCTGAGCTTTCCATACCATTTTTTCTCTTCCCGGACTGTTGATTACACCGTCTGTGTCCAAATACTTTATTGTACGGTTATATCTTACAGAATCTTTTTCTAAAACTTCTTGTTTGTTTTTACGACATTCTACCATCTCATCATGATGCATCTTTGCACCGGTTGCAATTGCACCGGTTGCCATTACGGCCAGTGTTAAATATGCTAAATTTCTAACTTTCATTATTTTTATTCTTTCTTTATAAATGCTATGCTCATAATATAAAGTCGAACAAAAACCTTTTTTGCGTATTTTGTTAAGAATGTAACAAAATATTCTGAAATTGAAATACTTTCATAATAAATGTTTTTATATAACTGAAGAGAGCAAATCGAGAGGTCAAGAAGTTGGATTATTCGGTTAAAGCAATACAGGCACAGCAACTATACAAAGTGCAGCCTGTAAGTTTGGAAGAAAAATCAAATAACAGAAATTTTCGACAACAAGAAACAACGGGAATTAATCCGTTTACTAACAAAAATTATAATCCGTTATATCCTTCAGTCGAAAATAGCCCTACGCTAGGTCGTTCACTCGACTTATTAGGTTAAAATATCGCTTGATTGTATATTAATATCAGCTTTACATTTCGTAATATTTGCACAAAAATTACGCAATTTTTTGTGCAAAAAATTTTTTATATACATGTAAGGAAAAATTAAGGGGTAAAATATCATGTCTCTCATTCAAGGATTAAATGCAATACGCGGATATAGTTTAGGGATAGCTCCTGTCGGAATTAATACAGGAGAACAGCAAGCAGTAAAACGAAATCCATTTATGCAAAATGCAATCGCTCAGGAATATTCACTTGCATTTCCAAAAGCTGATAACTCTGTTCCGTATGGCGACTCTCACTTAGGTCAAAAGTTACCAAGATTATACGCTTAGATTTATATGCAATCTCGAAATATAAGATAATGCCGGCTATATGCCGGCATTTTTGGTATCTAATATTTATCTTACATATTTAAAAAAGTGCAAAAGAAAACGACTAAGTTAAGCTCAGTCGTTGGAAATTAATAGGAAAAAGGAAAAAGGAAAGGAAATCTCTTATTAAGCCGAGAAAGTTTTGAATGTATCTTGAGTATTCTTTTCGATTACTTTTGATACCGCATCTTTTTCGGTTTGAATAGCCTTTTGTTCTGTATCAAGTTGTTTTAACCTTAATTCCAGATTCTTATCTTCGGCTTGAATAATTTCAATTTTGTTATTAATATTTTCAACCGCTTGGTCGTATAAATATTTATCATATTCATATTGGTTCATTGCATTGTCATATGCTGCCTGATCAGTAGCTGATTCAGTTGTTAAAGCATACTCAATATATGTTACAGAACCGTCATCATTAACTTTTGGCATACTCAAAGTTATTAATCTGCCGGAAGAATCTTTTTCAACCTTACAATTTTCAATACCTTTGAATTCAGAAATCTTTTGTTCGCTACCGACTGTATAACAATTTATAGCTGATAATGATGCTTTTGTTTTGTCATCATAAATTGCATTGCGTAAATTATCTACAGAATAGAAGTAAGGTTTCTTAGTTCCGACTGTAGTATCGGTAATATATCTGACCAACCAGTCGTTTTCGCCGTATTTTTGGTTCAAAAGTTGAGCCCAAGCTGCTTCTTCTTTCAAAAGATTTTTAACTTCTTTTTCAGATAAACCTTCGAACTCAGAACCTTCTAAGCCTGAATAATGAGTTATACTTGCAATTTCTTGAGCTGACAAGTAATATGGCTGTTCAGTTTCCGGATAAACCTCTTTAGTATATCCGCCATTGCCATCCGGTGTAACAGTTGAAATTGCATATTGAGGATTTGTTTCATTTGGAACTTCCAAACAAATGTATAAATCATCTTCTGTTACATTATTACCGTTTGCATCAACTACAGCAATCTGATTTCCTTGATCGTCCAATACAGGGTTTCCGTCTTTATCAACTTGATAGAAAGCTCCTGATGCATCTTTTGCACATCTTATAATATCGGTAAAGTTGACTAAATCTTCACCATAGAAATACATCAAATTAGCCACATCTTCAGCAGTACAAGGTTCTTGAACCGGAGTATCAGCTTTTTGAGTTTTAATAACATGAGAAGGAACTCCGTCATTTCCAAATACTACATCGTAAGTGCCATCTGATAATGTTATAGATGAATCGTATGTAACACCTGAGCCTTCCGGCAATTGACCGAGCGGTCTTAAAGGTACTGCACCGATTGCGTAAGCATCATTTGGCTGAGCTGACAATTGAGTAACTACACTTGTAGCTGCAGATACTACAGAATAATCATCTTGCCATTTTGATAAATAACTTACGGTATACATACCGTTAGCCTGAGCAATCATACCTGTTACGGTATTTGTTAAAGCACCGTCATTAAATGTATAATAAGTCTTAGTGAAGGTATCAACGGAAGGAGGAGTAGGAACAGTCATACCCAACAAGTCATTATAATAGTTTGCAGATTCGTTTGACAACATTGTGCGTTGTTGGTTAATCTGCTGCCCTTCAAACTCAACATTATTTTGTCGAGCCGTTAATCCTAAAAATCTTGCTTGTGATGCCGCCATTCCCATAATTTAGTTTCCTTTCGAATTGTTCCTTACTCATGCTTACGGCACACTTTCTGATAAACTTTAATTTTTTTATCAGTTTTGTTAAGTAATGTAAAGAACATATTGCTATATATACCAAAACACAATAATACAAAGGTTTTATAAGATATCAAAAGTCCTTTCCAATTTTGGAAAGGACTAAAGTGTTTAATAAAGTATACTTTGTAAAATTAATTACTTTGGTATTTAGTATTTTTGGGGTAAATATTTTTTGGGGTAAACATTTTAATCAAATGGTGTATCTGAACAATTTATTAACCTAAGAATGAAATTCTTTGGTCAGGGGTATTACTTTTAGTTTCTGCTTGTTCAGATGAGGAAACTACATATTTATAAGTTCTTGCAATTTTCTTTATAACTGATGATATAGGATTGCTCGAAGGAAGTGAATCGTTCAAGTTACCTTCGAACTCTCTGCGAGCGTTTGGCTTTTGCAAAGCAAGTATAGCCATATTAGATGTAACATTATTTCCGTCACCGAAGGAAATATATGATTTTGATGTATTAAATTTTATAGGATTAATTGTTAACATTTCGTGCCTCCTCTCTTGAGGTTTTTATTAAGTGTTATTTGAACACTTCATTTAACAATTTCAATATACATTATAAAAAATATTTTGTCAACCCCTATTATAAACTTTTGTAAAGACGTCTGTAAATCAATAATATTAATCATTTTGGATAAAGTGGCAGAAATACACTTATTCAACACTTTTAGAGTATTTTTGATTTTTAATTACTCAAAATTTTATAAATTATCATGTTTTATCATATTAGCCAGTTGGGTAATTGTAAAAATGACACTTATTGTGTTTAATATAAATAATCTTTTTCATACTTCCAGCTATTCTTAATTCCAACGAGCCTCTTACAGAGGCTCTTTTTTTATATTGTCTAAGATTTGCGGAATCTGTCCGAGAGATAACTTAAAATTGCGCCTCCGATTTCTTCATTTGGATCAAACGGAGCAGAATAATTTTGCGGATTTAACGAATTTTTAATAAGCATGCTCACAAGCGGTCCAAAAGCATCCGGCACCTGAATTTTACGATATATTCCCGCCAAAAATGTCTGAATATTCGGGGATTCGGTATTATTAAATCTTGATAAAATCGGATACAATTTTTCTACGCCTTTGGTATTATTTTCAAGCATTCTGTCAAGTATATAAAGAGTTTCCGTAATTTGCTCCTCATTTGCGGAATATTTTAATATTTCACTTAAATAGGGAAGGGCATGCTCTTTTTGTTTTACGAACATGTCAACCTTTTGCTGATTAAATCTACAATACGCATGCTGACTGTCAGGCATTTGAACCGTAGAACTATACATATTGTTATAACTGTTATTGATAGAATTTATCGGTTGAATCATCATTTGCACCTGCAATTACGAGTATACAAACGGCGGACCGTTTTTAATTTCAAATAAAATATTTTCTGCAATTGTTTTAAGCTGCTCTTTTGGTTTCCCTTCATCGACTTGTCTGTAGAACTCGTCTATCAATGGTTTAACGGCTGCGTCTTTTTTGGCTTTAAAGTTTCTCAATTCAGTTGAGACGAGTCTGCGCTGCAAATCCAGTTCTGTTTGAGCATTAATCTTTTTCACCTGAACTTCTTTTATGGCATCCCCTATAATCTTACCGCCATAACTTACGCCGGCAAGAGCCGTAGTTCCGAAAAACAACTGTTGAAATTGCTTGTTATCAGGTTCTATTAAGAAATTGTAGAAAAATGCTCTGTAATCATCAACAAACGACGAGAATGAAGGTTTTTGAGTACCATCTCCGCCTATGTTTGGATTAACTTTGACTGTTGAAGTATTAATCCTTTTTACAACGTAATTGATAAAGCTTTCTTTATCTTTTTTCTTCCAGCTTGTCATATTAACAATTTTTTCAACGTCATAGCGGCTTGCATTTATAAATTGGAGCATGTTTTCCAAATATTCTTT
>ONTD01000167.1 GCA_900320675.1 uncultured bacterium | reverse complement strand
CAAGTATTCATTTGCGTCAAGTGCTGAAGAATCCATAATACGAATATTAGGTATAATATAACCTAATTCGTCCGTTACCCTTTGACGTAAAGCAGCAATTTTTGCGAGCAATTGACCTTCTTGATCAGGATCGGCAATTACAAGCAGATTTGAGCCAACTTGTAAGCTTAATACGTCAACACCTAAACGTTCATACATACGGTTAGGGTTAACAAGGTCTTGCATATTTTGTCGTACATTTTCTAATTGACCTAATTGTGATTGTACGTCTGCATTGATTAATACAGAGAATCCGGCAACTGCAAGCCCTATTGAAAACAATGTGAACGGAAACCACGGTAAACCTGTTATTGGACCGGTTACTGCAAGTAAAGCAAGGAAACCTGCCGCAAAAAACAATGCATACGGTTTTGTCATAATCTGTCCGGTAACATCGGCACCTAATGAAGCGCTCTGAGCTGAAGAACGTGTCATAAATATACCGGCTGCAATTGACATCAAAAGAGACGGTACCTGTGATGCCAAACCATCACCGATTGTTAATACTGTATATTTTGATACCGCATCTTCAATTTGCATTTGATTCATCAAACAACCAACGCATAAACCACCGATAATGTTAATCAATACAATAATGATACCGGCAATTGTGTCCCCTTTTACAAACTTCATTGCACCGTCCATACTACCAAACAAGCTTGATTCTCTGGATAAATCTTCACGCTGTTTTGTAGCTTCTTCCGGTGAAATTAAACCTGCGTTGAAGTTTGCATCAATAGTCATTTGTTTACCCGGCATTGCATCTAAGGCAAAACGGGCTGAAACTTCTGCGATACGTTCAGCACCTTTTGTAATTACCATAAACTGTACAACGGTTATGATAAGGAAAATTACACCACCTACAACCATGTTACCGCCGGTTACGAATGTACCGAATGCATGGATTACTTCGCCGGCCTCTCCTCTTGCCAAAATTAACCTTGTAGATGCAATTGACAATACAAGTCTAAACATTGTACCGAGCAGAATAATTGACGGGAATGACGATAATTCCAACGGTTTCTGTACGTATAGTCCGAACATCAGTAGAACAATCCCCAGTGTAATATTCAAGCATATTGAAAAATTTATAACCCAATTTGGCATTTCAACAAGCAATATTAATAACAGTGTCAAAACGAACACTGCTAAGAATAATTCACTTATAGGATTGTTTCCTCCTCCGCCTTGAGCCATACTACAATTCCCTTAATGCTTTACTTACTACTGCTATACGCGTTTCAATTGTTGCATCAACTATTCCGTTTGTTGTTGTAACCAGACATCCGCCTTCACTCACTTCTTCATCTGCCAGAACAACTACTTTTGTATCAATTCCCGCAAGTTCCAGCAACTCCGGTACGGCCTGTTTTATGTTGTTAACCTCTGCCGGATTTACTCTTAATGTTACTTTAGCTTCTTCTTTCGACAATGTTTTTAATACATCTACAATTGTATTAAAAAGGATTTGCGGATCTTGAGATATTTCTTGTTTAATGATTTTTTTTGCAATATCAACGCTTATTTCCAAAATATCCGGTGCAATATATTCGAAAACCTCTTGCTTTGCACTCATAAATTGATTTAGAGAATTATTTAACTCTTCAATATCCGACTTTGCTTTTTCTAATCCTTCTTCATAACCCTCTTTTAAAGCGGATTCTCTAATTGCATCGGCTTCTTCTCTTGCTCTGGAAACAAGATTTCTATCATCAACACGTCTAAATCCTCTTCTCCTGTCTCCCCTTCTTCTTTCCTGTCTTTGGCTAAAATCTATATTATCCAAATCAAACAGGTTAATTTCTTCATCCTGTATCTGTGGTTCCGGAGTAGGGGTTGGTGCAGGGGCGGATTTTGTAGAGTGGTTTAATTTTTGTCGATTAACTACTTTTAGTTTTTGTTTTGATTTTTGGATGTCGGAACTTTCTTTGTTAATAACTTCATCTCGTTCAACATTTTCATCAGAAATTATATAGGATGAGGATTCAGCAGTTTCTGAATTTTCTGAATTGATATTAGGTGATTGTTCTTCTATATAAGAGATTCCACCGTTATTATTTTCGGGTAAATTCTGTTCATATTCGTAAGACGCAGAAATATCATCCTGTATGTTTTCATCATAATCTTGTTCTACAGGTTGTTCATCTACTCCCGACATCTTATTTAAATTTTTTTTACGTATAATCATGATTAATTAATTATATTATACAATACTTTCAAGGTATTGGGCAATAATATTTGCAATTTTTGGAGGAAGTTTATAATATTCGCCTTCTATAGCGTTGAATACAAACTGACGGACTTTATGTCTTTCTAATTGAAGTTTTCTTTCCATAATATTCTTGCCGACTGTAGTAACAACGTTTGAAACTCTTTCAACAATTTGTTTTTTATTAACCTCTGTTGCTTCCGGTAAATCTTTTGCTATTTCATCGAGAAGTTTTACTGTTGTATTTGGATTTAGTTCCTGCTCAACATCATCAGCATACATATATCTGATTACGGTGCCGGCATCAGTTTGGTCAAAGCATTCCAAAATTTCTTGTACTTGTTCTTCGTCTTCAATACGTTTAAGCAAAATTGCAACCGTAACAAGTTTTAACAATTTAGGCGGTTCGTATTTAATACCGGTTTTGTTAACAATGTTTATTTGTTTAGGCTGCGGCTGGGCTTGCCCTTGTGCAGGTACCGGAGCGCTTTGCTGCTGAACGGCAGGTTGGGATGTCTGGTTTTGAGGTACTACTGCCTGATTTTGCATAATATCCTGAGCCTGTTGCTGTAGTTGTTCAGCTTGAATTTCTCCGCTATTTTCCATTTGCTGCATTACTGTATCAATATTTGACTGAGATGCAGCTTTTTCCATTAATCCTTCATCTATCAGATTTTTTTCTTTTAATTCCGTTATACTGTCAAGATATGTTTTCTTAACGTGGTGTTCTATTAACTGTAAAATTTGATCCTGCGGTAATCCTTGTTTGAATGTTTGTTTAGCAATTTCAAATATTGTAAACGCAATCTTTTGCATAATAGGATCCCAGTATTGCTGCGGGATTCCTGATTTAATCAAATCTACTGATTTATGAAATGCCCATTCCGCAATGATTTGAGTAATCATTGTTGCTTGATCTGCGTTTAGTCCCAAGTTTTCTTGGTCTTGATACAAAGCCTCGCCCGCAAGCATAGAGAAATTTAACAACGTATTTGTTACGTAGTTTTTTTCGTTTTCGTTAAATTCTTTCGGCACCAATTCTGTTGCCTGACTTGCTAAATTCTCTGCAAACCCTTTATAATCAAAACCTTTTATTGTCATTTAATTATTTTCCCCTTTTACCGCTTTAGCTATTTTCTATCCAACTCTTTATCTTGTCTCCTGCAATTTCAGCATCTGCTGCAGCCAAATCGGAAGAAACTTTTGATAATGCTTCTATCATGTCGGCTTCACTTCTTTCACCTATATATTCGCGCTGCTGCTGTTCAATAAGACCTTGAGCGAGTTCGGATTGTCTGTTTTCAAGTTCGGTTGTACGCATGTTAACATCACTGATTTCTCTATCCTGTTCGGATTCTTTTTGACGTAATCTTTCAACTTCCAAAGCATTTTCTTCCTGAATTTGTCTGACTCTGTTTGAAACCGCTCTGAAAACTATTATCAACCCTATAGCACTTAATACTACCGCAAGCCACCAAGGATTGCCGCTTTCGTCAGGCTTAGGTAAATTTGCCTGTCTGCCGGATGCTAAATACGGATCTACTGTATCTGAAAATGCTATTGATACATTATCAACGTCAACTTTTGGTCCTGCAGCACTTGCAACTAATTGTTTTAATTCCTGTAAAGTAGTGTCAGGCGGAATTGCAGAGCGTTCCAATGTTACTGCAACAGTTACTTCTTCTATCATGCCAGGTTTTAAGTATTCATTAAGTTGCGTTTTGCTTACCCCATATTGTGTTTCTGTTGCCTGACGTGAATAACTTCTGTTTTGGCTTGAATTATTATTTGCATTTGCCATTCCGTTTGGAAGATAAACGCTTACTGCATTTGATGCAGAGTTTGAATCTTGAGTTTGGTCGCCTAAACCTTCTGTAAAGGATTGTTCATTTACTGAGGTTTTGCTGTTCGGATCAAATAATGTACTGTATTTTTCAGCAGGCGCTTCTCTTAAAAACGTGCTGACAGTCGCTACATAGTTACCTTTTCCTATTAGCCTGTCTAATTGCTGCATAACTTTTTGCTGCATATATTTATCATTTTCTTCAATTTTTGCCAGCAATTCGTCTGATGCATTAATTACGCTATGATATACATTACCGTTTGTATCGGTTATTGAAATATTTTCATTTTCCAGTCCTGAAACACTTCCTAATAAAAGATTTGTTATGGCTTTTATTTTGAGAGGCTCCAATTTTTCTCCGGACGGAATAACTACCTGAACCGTTGCAGTTACCGGTTTTTGTTGAGATGTAAACATTGTCTGCTCAGGTATTGAAATAAATACAGAGGCATTTTCAATTGGCTTAATTTTTCTTATTAACCTTGAAAGTTCTCCGTTTACCGCCCTTGTTAAACGAATTTTTTTATCTTCTTTGGTTGAGGTAAAATCACCCTTATCAAAAATTTCCAAACCGACGTTTTGGTCCATCAAACCGCTTTGTACAATTTGTATTAGGGCTTCATCTCTTTGAGCGGTTGTACATTTTTTCATCCCTGTAGTACAATCACCTTTTTTTAAATACAATCTTGATTTTGTACCGTCTAATGCGCGGGATACAGAAATATTATATCTTGCAAGTAATGCTTGTATTTCAATAGCTTTTCCCAAATTATCCGTGGTTAACAGGTCTACATCTTCTTTTATCGGTTCTTCCGTTACGGTTCTCCCCGGATTCGCTTTATTTGCACTATGCGATCCTGAAGATGCCACAACTCCTATAGTTATAAACAGTAACAATACTATAAAAGCCGCACCGCCTATTATTGCATAAAGTAAAGGTTTATTTTCAAGTATTTTTTGAAAGTCCATTTTATCCCCATCTGTTATATTTTACTTGCCGTTACACCTGTATTTGCATAATTTTGTCGTATGCCTGAATTACTTTACCCACTGCGGTAGTTGCGACATTTACGCTTATTTCTGATTTTGACATCGCAATCATTACATCGTGGACATCAATATTTTTGTTTCCTGACATAACGTCTTTTAACAAATCATCCGGAGCGTTAAGCTCTTTGTTTAAATTATCTACCATCCCCGCAAATACAGTCTGAAAATTCGCTTTTTTAGTGGTATCCATACTATCTAAACGCGCAGAAGGTAATCCGCCAAATCCGGGTGCTATTTTAGAACCCTGTATTCTGCTTTGCAAATCATATTTTGGAATATAACTTGACATTTAATATACCTCCTCTATATTTTATTGTAACCGTTTTTTATATTTTGTGGGGCAGCAATTGCAAAAAATCATACATTTGCAGTATAAGAAAATGTAAATTTCATACAAATTACTACCTACACTGTATATAATGATTTTCGAAAATAAGTCCACATTGGATTTGTTTGAAACGGATTAATGTTTTAAATCTACCTTGGGGTAGAGAATTATAATGTAAGGTAACGTGTAAACGCACCTATGGTCTTTTCATACACCTTCTTATAGGTAACACTTTCTTTCCTGTCCGGAAACGCCGGCATAAAGTTCGATATATTCTTTTGCAGGACTGGAATCTATTTTTGTTAAAAGAACTTCTTCTATCTGGAAAAATCCGACATCTCCTGACATTTCGACGTCAATTTTTATAGGTTTTCTTTCTCCTCTATGAATACCGATTCTGTTGATTGCGTTTGCGGAATACTTATGAATATCTCCGACTCTTGGGGTTTTATTCAGTGCCATAGGAATTCTTGCTCGTCCTTTTGTCATATCGCAACCATCTGCAACAAGAATAATTCCGGCTTCAATTGAGTGAATTTTTCTTGATGACATATGACCGATAATAGCTTCTGTTGCCATGGCTTTAATCACAACACGTTTGTGAAGATTATCGGGGAATATATTCATTAAAGTTCTTTCAATTATAGGTTGAGCAAGGAGAGCTGACATTTCTTCGTGTCCTTGCCGCCCTATTGTCATACCCAAATCGTGCATTAACCCTGCTAAAATTACTGCACACATACTGTCTTCAAATGTCCCGATTTCTTCTCTTTCAAGTGAAGTCTTTATTCCGGCTTCATTTAATATTTTTAACATTTTGATTGCATTACTGACAACCTGTCTCATGTGAACAGGTCCGTGATCATTAAATCCAAGCCTTTTGATAGAAACATTGTTTGCGTAATCCTGCATCTCTTGCAATTCTTCATCTGCAAACAAATAGTCTACAAGCCTTAAACAATCAGGGTAATTACGTAATCTGTCATGAATTTTGTTTTCTGTAGAAACTTCTTTTAATGATTTCATATTACAATCCTTTTTGAAATATATATATATATTATACGGTATTTGTAAAAAAATTCCAACCCTTTGTAGTAATATTGTTATTTACCGGAATTTTGTTTTGTGAAAAATTTATCCCAACGTTTTATTGCGCCTAAATGCCATAAAGAACTTAAGGCGGTAATTATTGCACTGCACTTATGTAATGTCATCTTGTGCGGTATTTTAACCTGTTTAAACCCTGTTAATGCACACACTCCGATTGCTCCAAGTGCGGTATAGCCCGAATATTTTATATTTGCATACCTTAGATTGGATTTATGAGGAGTTTTATCCGAATGAAAACTGACTGCGCTTATCATATTTGTGATTATATAGTATAAATATTTTTAATCAAATGAAATTTATTCACACAAAAAATACTTCCATGGTATACTTTGGTTATGATTGACAGATATTCAAGAGAAGAAATTTCAAACATATGGACGTTAAAATCAAAGTTTCAATATTATCTAAATGTTGAACTTGCGGTATGTGATGCTTATGTGGAACATGGTGATTTCCCGAAAAATGATATTGAAAAACTTAAAAGCCTTGCAAAATTTGATATAAATCGTATTGATGATATTGAAAAAGAAGTCCGCCATGATGTAATTGCTTTTTTGACAAATGTTAACGAAAACGTAGGCGAGTATGCAAAATATATGCATGTCGGAATGACAAGTTCTGATGTTATTGATACGGCGTTTGCTCTTCAAATTCAAGATAGCGGTAATATTATACTTAAGGATTTGGATGAAGTTATAAATTCTGTAGAGGAGCTTGCAAAAAAACATAAAAATACTATATGTATAGGGCGTTCTCATGGTATACATGCCGAGATAATGACATTTGGGGTAAAAGTTTGTTCTTGGCTGGATATTTTAAAAAGGCAGAAGGAAAACTTTATTCAAGCATTAGAACAAAT
>ONTD01000052.1 GCA_900320675.1 uncultured bacterium | reverse complement strand
TTTTTTTTTGATTATTTTTTTACATTGCAATCTTCCGGTTTTGAAATGTCCGGATTGCAGCTTGCGCCTTTAGGAATTACTTTTACTTGCAGCGGGCGAGATTTGGTTGTTCTGTAGTAAAATATTTTTTTAAATTTACTTATTAGTCCGGTTTGTCCTGCAAAACAAGAAGTCCCGATAAACAATATTAATAACAATATAATGATTTTTTTATTCATAACCCCTTTATTATACCGCATAATAATCAAAAAAGTAACACTCAGACCTTGACAAATTCTTCGGGGGAGGGGTATAATCCCTTTATGGACAAGAGTTTTAAAAAATTTATTATATATTTGATTTCAATTTTAGCTATCCAAAATATTGGTGCAGCATCAATTCTTGATGATATAAATAATGGGCAATTTCATATTGAGGCAGATCAAACGAAATCAGAAAAATTTGCTCCTATAAATCCAATTGCAAATAATGTAGTTAATAATATCAGATATGCTACATTATCTGATACAAAGGGGGTTAATCTTACTCCTTATCTTAGAGAATTGGCAGATAAAGTCAGCAATAAGTTTAATCGTCCGAATACTGAAAAATTTACCAGTGCTATTGTAAAATTTGAGGTAAATAATACAGGGGCAATAATTAATCCGGTTCTTGTAAGACCTTCTAAATCTGCTGAATTAAATAAAGCTGCATTAGAGGCTATATATAATGTCTCGTTATCCTCATCCTTATTGGATAGGTATTTTGAACTTTCAAAAGAGAATCTTGTTGCTCAAATGGCATTTGAAGGAGTCAGAAAAAATAACAGTAATTCGGATAATACTGATTTTGGACCTTTTATGAAAGAATTACAAAAAACTTTAAGATCTTCTTGGTATAATCTATCTTCAAATCACCCTACACGTTATGGCAAAAATTCTCATAGGGTTACGGTATTTTTTGATATTGATAAAGAAGGTAATATAATATCACCGATTATATGGGAATCTACCGGTAATAAGATTATGGAAGAAGATGTTCTTGGTATATTGTCTAAATATAAAAAATTTAAACCGCTGCCGACTGAATTTCCTGATGATTACATTTCTATTTTATTCACATTTGAATATAATGTTTTTCAAGGATTATATAATTCAGAAAAGGCAGGTTCACCCATTAATCAGGGCGAGATTTTTGATAATACAAAAGTCGAGAAAATCCCTGTAAGTTCTCAACTTTCTAACGGTTGGTATGCATATTTCCCAAAAACAGTAGCTCATGATAACGGTTATACCTATACGCATGCTCTTGATGCTACCGGGGCAGATGTTTATAAAATCAGGGTTAAAGCTGATTGTTCTAACGGATTAATAGGTATTAAAAGGACATATGCCGGTTCGACTGTTCATAATTTGTCAGAACATATGTTAAAAAGTTATGGATTAACTCAGTTTGTAAAAAAATTCCCCGATGAAGCAGGTTTTAAGCTAAAACCGTACACAACAAATAAAAACACAAAAGCCCTTTATGAATACGCTTGTTCTGATTAGATAAAGCGGTAATGTTTCTATATTAATATATTTATTGTAGAATATTTTTTGTAATGAGAAATTTCGTTAAATTAAAAAAGTATGGTATAAAAGCCTTATTAGTAATGTTTTATATGGTTGGCGTCTTGGTATGCCCGCAGTCGGCAAATACCCAAACCGAAGGATTTACTATTGATTTGTCAATCGTAGGAGATTGTTTATTAGCAACCGAAGACGGAAAAGATACCTCTTATTCTTTCAGTTGGTATGCGAAAAACAAAAGTCCGGAGTATTTTTTCAAGAAAGTTGCTACGGTTTTTCAAAATGATGATTTCACAATTGCAAATTTAGAAAATGTATTGACTGACCGCCCTTTAAAAAAGAGAGATAAAGGGAAGGGTGCTTTTTGGTTTAAAGCTCCGTCAAGTAATACGGACATAATACGTAAGGGTAATATTGACGTTGTTTCTATAACAAATAATCATACATACGATTATGGTATGGATGGATATTTGGATACTATTAAGGCACTTGATAAGGCCGGAATTGCGTGGGGCAGTGAAGATAAAACTCTTTACTTGGATAAAAACGGTTATAAAATAGCCTTTATTCCGGCAAGTTTATATAGCGGTTCTCAGACCAAAAGGATTGTAGAACGTATAAAAATAGCCTCTGAAAAATCGGATTATCAAATTGTCTATTTCCATGGCGGAAAAGAAGCAATTTATGTCCCTGAAGATTGGAAAATTGAGGCTTGCCATAAATTAGTTGATGCGGGTGCAGATTTGGTTATCGGAAATCATCCGCACAGGCTGCAGCCTCTTGAAATATACAAGGGTGTTAATATTATATATTCTCTCGGAAATTTCTGTTTCGGGGGCAATAACCACATGAAAAGTAACAGAACAATTATATATAAAACTATTCTTAAAATAGAAAATGGCAAGCTTGCACAGGAAGAAACCCTGCTTATTCCTTGTTATATTCAAGATAAAACTAAATATCAAAATAATTGGCAGCCTGATATTATAAAAAATGAAGAAGAGAAAAGGCTGGTATATGACTTTTTATTTTGGAAAGCTGATTTACCGCATGAAAAAACCGAAAATTCAAAAATAATAAAGGTAAATAACTATATTAAAAAAAGTGATGATATTGATGTTAATGAAAAATCCGGTCATATACTGAAACGTTATATTTATGAGTAAAAAAAGGGGCGATTACGATTTGTCGACTCTCGGATTGTTTTACAATCCTCGTGGCTCTGCTCCTGTCTTGAATTTGCTCCACGCTCGTGGAGTTTCGTTTATGTGGCATCGCCACAGTAGCCTCAATCCACTCGCTATCCGGACTCGCTTCACTCCGTCCGTCCGCAAATCCGCCAAGCGAAGATTGTTCGTCGGGTGCTTGCATATATAAAAAAGAACACCTTAGTGGTGTTCTTTTTTTATATGGTACCCCCAAGCGAATTCGAATCGCTGTCTACACCGTGAAAGGGTGTTGTCCTAGGCCTCTAGACGATGGGGGCTTAACTATTCTCTTTCGACAAGTTCTATTCTATGTTAAACATATTTTAATGTCAAGAACTTTTATTTATTATTTATCTATATAAAAGACGCCGGAACGAGTTCCGGCGTCTTATTTTTGTTATTCTTTATCTTCTTTTTTTGAAGGTACCTTTTCCACTACTTTATCTATCAGCCCGTATTCTTTTGCCTCGTATGCCGAAAGATAATGGTCTCTTTCACAATCTTCTTTTACCTTGTCATAAGGCTGACCTGAATTTTCAGACATTATTGATATTAGCATGTCTTTCATTCTCAAAATTTCTTTTGCTTCTATCTCAATGTCTGTAGCTTGACCTTTTGCACCGCCCAGTGGTTGGTGAATCATTATTCTGGCTCCGGGAAGTGCCATTCTCTTGCCTTTTGCTCCTGCTGATAATAAAAAAGCTCCCATAGATGCGGCTTCACCTAAACATATTGTGCATACATCAGATTTTATCAAATTCATTGTATCATATATTGCCATGCCGGCTGTGATTACACCACCGGGGCTATTTATGTACAACATTATATCTTTTTCATTGCTTTCGCTGTCCAGTAAAAGAAGTTGAGCTACTACAGAATTCGCAACTTCGTCATCTATTTCTGTTCCTAAAAATATTATTCTTTCTCTGAGTAGTCTTGAAAATATATCAAATGAGCGTTCTCCTCTTGATGAATTTTCTATTACTGTCGGCATATAACCCATAATTTTTAAGTATGTTTCCTGATCCATTTTTTTCTCCTGATTATGGCTAAATTATATCATAAATTCAAAAAAATAACTACAACAACGGGTTGATTTTTGCGTTGGTGATTGTTCCCTAATATGAATAGCCGACAGTCGATTATATCGTCTGTCGGTACACTTTCCTTTTTCAGCAATGTGCTACTATGAATAAGAAGTATTTTAGCTGTTAATTTTTGAATTGTATTTGTAACTTAGTATGCTGTAAGCATCGTTAGATGCATCTTCGTTCCCGTAAAATACAGACATATCAGAGGCTTTTTTTGCATTGAATTCATCTTCTTTTTTAAGCCTTGCATTTGCCAGTTTGTAATTTGAAATCTCTGCACTGGTAATTCTTCCGTCGTGATTTGTGTCCATTTCGTCAAAATTTTCCAAGATATTCTCCATGGTGCTTTGGGATAGACCGCTTGCCCCTGACGCGTACATTTGCGTCAGCTCATCTTTTGTCAGTCCTTGAGATGTCATACGGTTTGTGAGATTTGACATTTCTTCCGCACTTATAATTCCGTCTTTATCTTTATCAATATTGTTAAAGTTTGTTTGAAGATATGACGCAAAACTTTGATTTATTATTCCTGCAGTCTTGTTATCAGTTCTTGCTTTGTTTATATTTTCCAGTGTAACCTGATTCGGATATTGTGCCGCAAGATAGGAGTATGTATTAGTCAAACCGGTATATATTCCGGCAAGTAAGCTGTTTCCGCTTGATTCAGTCATAAAATAACCCTCTCGTTTATTGTTCAATTTTATTTTAATGATTTTTTCGTATTTGTCAAGGATAAGCGGTTAAAATCTTTTACTTATTC
>ONTD01000004.1 GCA_900320675.1 uncultured bacterium | reverse complement strand
TGCGGAATGTGTGAAAAAGCATGCCCGAATATTAACGTCAGTTATACGAATAAAAAGGATGCAAAATGTTATGCGGTCATGGCATCAGATGAGATAAGAATGAAAAGTTCCTCCGGCGGCATGTTCACGCTAATTGCGGAATACGTATTGAATAAAGGCGGATATGTATGCGGAGCTGCATTTAATAAAAATGACTGGTCTGTAGAACATATTATCATTGACAATGCTGATGATTTAGATAAATTAAGAAAATCAAAATACGTTCAAAGTACAACCAAAGATTGCTATAAACAAATTCAAGAACTATTAAAGAATGATAAGTATGTTTTGTTCAGCGGGACACCATGCCAAGTCGCCGGATTAAAAACGTTTTTAGCCAAAAGTTATGACAAATTGATAACAATAGATTTAGTATGTCATGGAGTTCCTGCCGCTAAGATATTTCAAGAATTTTTAGAGCAATTATCTGAACCTAATAATATATCAAGCGTTGACTTTAGAGAAAAAGAGGTTTTCGGGTGGGCAACCTCAACCGCTATAAAGTTTAAAAATAAAGATACCTACAGGAAACGATTTAAGAAATGTGAATACTTTAGGGGATTTCAGTATAACTTATTTTTAAAGAAACATTGTACAGATTGTAAATATAGTAAAATTCCAAGACAAGCAGATATAACACTAGGAGATTTTTGGGGAATTTCGGCATGGAATTCAAAGTTTAATGACAGAAAAGGTACCGGAATTGTTGTTAGCAGTACAGATAAAGGCGACACTATAATTAACGAAGTAAAACATAAATTAAAATTATTTGAAGAAGTTCCTTTAGATTTTGCAGTAAAAAGAAGTAATCCTAACTTGAACGGCAGTTTCAAATGCAATAAGAATAGAGACTTATACTTTAAATACAGAAAAGCAAATCCAAACGACTACCATACATCATTCAAATACGGTATTGGTGATACATACGATATAGGATTAATCTCAGTATTCGGAAAGGATTGTTTTGGTTCCGTATTAAGCACTTATGGTTTGGCAAAAACACTTGAGCAGAATAACAAAAGAGTTTTGGTAATAGATAATCCGCAATCAAGAGTTGTTAAAACTTATGGCAAAATATTGAAAGAATTAAGTACTCTGGGTATAAATATTAGCGAGAAATATAACTTTAACAATATTTCCGAAGTAAACGACAAATGCAATACTTTCATAGTAGGCAGCGGTATTGCATGGGAACCCCAAGTGGTTAGATCATATTCGGCTTTATTTTTATTAAAATTTGCATTAGAATATAAAACCAAAATTTCATACGGTTCATCTTTTAGCAGGTACAATTTAGATTTTGAACCTATTGAACAATATAAATTATCTTACTTATTATCAAGATTTGATAAGTTATCTGTTCGTGAACAGAGCGGACAGGAACTCATTCGACAGCTAAATTCTGATGCAGCCAAAGTGTTGGATTCAATTTTCTTGCTATCAAAAGAAGATTTAATTAATTTGGCAGATAATACAGAAATAAAAGATAACAACTATATACTTAAACATTTTATAAAACCGGATGATATTCAGGATAAAGTTTCTAAAGATTTAGCTGATGCTAAAAGCATGGAATTGATACAACTTTCAAATAATATAAGCCTGAAAGAGTATCTGCAAAAACTTATTAATTGCAAATATCTGGTTACTGATTCTTATTATGATATATGCTTAGCAATCATACTGGGAAAAGAATTCTGGGCTATTACAAGAGCTCCTGAAAATATCTCTAATATAGAATCATTGCTAAATGAATTCGGCTTAATTGACCGCTTGATATATACATACGAAAATTTTGTAAATTCAAAAGATATAATTTTGAATAGTTCTATAAACTTTAATAATATACAAAATTATATGAATAATAGATTATCAGATAGCATCGAATTCATAAAAAATTCAATATCAATACAAAAGCCGGTAACTCAATGCTCAGAATTTGATTATATAAACATCTGTAACACTCAAAAAGACATTGAACTTAAATATGCCATTAAGCATGTATCAAAACTAAAACAGTATAAGCTAAAATACCAATTTTACAGAATAATGAGCAATTTTGTTCCTAAAAAATCGAAGGTTAAAATGAGTGAGAAAAAACAAAAATATAAAGAATTAATTGACTCTGTAAAAAAATATCAGTAAATAAACCTACAATTAGTCAACAATTATTTCTTTTTCATTTTTGTAAGTTACGTAACCGAGGGCAGCCTTTGGAGGTTTTCGTAAGTTTTTAGCCTGCGTATAAATTACTCCGACCTTTGAAGATTTTGATGCGGAAGAATACGTCTTGGCAAGTTCTGCACACTCTAATATAATTTCAGAAGAAGGCTTTTCACATCTTAATAAGACATGAGAACCCGCACAATCCTTCGTATGGAACCAGTAATCTTCATCTTTCGCTAACTTCGAGATTATATAATCATTCTGCCTGTTATTCTTCCCAATATAAATTACACAATCACCTTTTACAATTTTTTCAGGCTCTGCCGCCTTTATTTTTTCTTTTTTAACCTCTTTTGTACCAATTACCTCAGACTTTATTTGGGACAAATCTTCGTAGTTTCTTGCAGTATCTATAGAATATTCAAGCTGCTCAAGATATGTTTTTATTTGAATTAAATCTTCCTTCTGCTCTGTCAATTTCTCTTTTGAGGTCTTACCCTTGTTATAAAGCTTATAATACTTATTTGCGTTCTCTTTCAATGTTTTTGTGCTATCAAGCTCTATGGTAATTTTTTGTCCGTTCTCATAATCGTAAACTTCAATTTCAGCAGAATAATCTGAGTTATTATACAAATTCGCTATAATTAAATCCCCATACAGACGATACTTGTCGCAATCGGATTCTCTTTGTATTTGAGTTTGCATCTTTTGTATTGAATTAAGAGTTCTCTTCAATCTTTGCTTAGTATGTGTCAGCAAATGACTTTGTTCTGATAAAAATTTATCCCTTGCTTGATAATGTGCGTAATAATTATCAATCATAGAATTTACCGATTTCTGTATACAAGAATTAGGAATTAATTCTTCATATAAAGAATATTTTGAATAATCATCAGAAATAGCAGGAGAAAGATTTTCTAAGCTTATAAATTCTACAAGCTTATCTCGTGTTTGCCCTATACATAAATCAGCAAAAGCCCTTGAAAACATATAAAAATCCGTCCCGAGTTTTTTATAATCAATAACGCCATTATAATTTTTTATATCTAATTTTATCTGTTTTGGCGGATATGTATACGGCAAAGTTCCGGCAAGTTCACGTTCCCTGCTCTTTTCCGAACCCACATTATGCGCACATCCCAGTATTATATTAGTGTCGTAATTATACAATATCACATTTGAATGCTTCCCCATAAGTTCTACAGCTAAACACAAGTATATTTTTTCATTTAACTCATTATATGTCTCTATATACAATTCGAATATACGCTCATTTTCCGGCTGATTTACCCTGCATATTTTTGAATTTTCTAAATGTTTCCTTAATAACATACAAAACATCGGAGGCTGCTTTGGAATTTCTATTATACGCCTTTTCTCATTATCTTCAGACATAAAACATAAATGATACATCTGCGGATTAATATTTATGTATAACTTTTTTGACTCTCCTTGATTTCGCAAAACAAAAATAAAATCACGCCTTGTCGGCTGCTGAATTTTTTGTATTCTTGCTCCTTCCAAAAAATCTTTCGATTCTTTTATGAAAGCCTTTAATGTTAATGCGTCAAATGTAATCATATTTATATTTTAAAATTTACATACTCTATAATCAACATGTACTAATTTAAATATAAAAGCAGACAGGAGAATTTTCTCCTGTCTGCCTGAGGTAAATGCTTTCCGTAACAACTAACACCACTTACCCGTGAAGAAGTTGTTCTGAAATACATTATTCGGAAATGTACTGTTGGAGAATGTACCGTTAGGGAATACTGATTGGGCAATCTGCAATCTGCTCAACCCGCCTCCCATATAGTTATTCATTCCGTACATACCGTTCATGCCTGCCATAGACCACAGGGAACCGCACATGCCCCACGGATTTTGCATTTGATACGTCATCATGCTCATATTAGCCGTGTTTTGTAATGCAGTTGCACCATCGCCGTTTGCTTGAAACTTTCCGTAATATCCTAACATACTGCCCGTATTATTAAACAAGCTTGATGCCATAGATGTAGACATAGCATTACCCAACAAATTCATGCCGGCGCTAATCATTCTATCGCCTAATTTACCGTTATTCTTATTCAGTAAATCAGTACCCGCCCTTAATACGTCGTTTACGTTTGCCATTGTTCTAACAAAATCGGTTATACCCATGGTTAGTCCTCGCATTTTACTCTCATTTATATAAAGTATATATACTTTAAATAATTGCTCATATTTTTCGTAATATTAAGAAATGTAACAGAATTTTATTGTAAATATAAAGTTTTAAAGAAAAATGCCGATATACATGATGTAAGGAAATTAAAAAGGGATACAAGAATGGCAATTAGTGTTTATGAACAATTGAATAGTATGGGATTAAACATTGACAGACCAACGCTTCAGCAAGTTTCTGAAACTATAATGAAGCGTGCACAACAAAAAAACAGTCAATATAACACTGAAATTGCCCAAAATTATTTTCAAAAGAGAGATATCGGCTTAGACATGTACAATGGAAAAGCAGACTTGAAATTAGTTAACCAAGTCGCACTTAACAATTCCGGTTTACAGGTACAGTTAAGCCAAGAAACTCTTTCCAAGATTTATTATTTGAATACGGCAGCAGCTAAAAATGTTCAAAACGCGGTTGAAGGGAAAATGACAATCGCAGTAAACGAAATCACATTAAAAGAACATTCAACTCCCGTTAATTCAAATAATAGAATAGTTACGAACGAAACAGCCAAAGATAAAAACGGGTCAAATCCTTTTTATCACGGCGAACTCCTCCTATCAGGACAAAAAGGGAACAAGGAAGAACCTGTTGATGAACAAAAGGCAATTACCTCAAGCATATTTATCTAATCAACAATATCTTCAACTTCCTCTTCAATGATTTTAGATTTTACATCCTCACTACTATTAATACTTCCATTATGTAGAGATTCCTCGTGTTTTTTCTTTAAAAGTTTTTGAGTAGCAAGCAAATCCTTCTGCTTTTTAGCTTCTATCTTTCGGGCATTAATAACATTAGCTACATTCATCATGGCAAGCGAATTTAAAGTTGCTCTTAATACAGCACTTCTGTCAGTATATTTTTCACTATTTTGGACTTCTTCGGATTCTTCTTCCTGAACCTGAGCAAAATATTCTCCGCCCTGCCCCATTTTATCATCTTGGGTTTTAGCTGCGGTACCGGATATGTCGCCGCTTTTAAAATTAAAAGCACCGCCTATTCCGAAATATCCTGCTGCCCTGTTATCGACCATGATCCTTTAACCTCAGTTTCTTGAAGACTCGGAATATAAAAATTAACCCATTTAAGAAATTAACTTATATACTCTTTCTCCAATTTTAAATAATCTACCTACGTGTACAGTATAGAAAATTTAACAATGTATTAAATCCTCTAAATAAATTATTTTGCCATATCTGTAATAAATTGTTACAAAGCTGAAACAAAGAACCTTTTGTCCATAAAAAACAAAAGGTCCTTCAAAAATTTTATTCCTCATAATCATGAGCTTTATATTTTCTTTCCGCAAGCTCTTTATCTATATGATAAAGTATTGTACACTCATTACCGAACATTTTAATCATCTTTAATACATCCAAAACTTGAGCCTCTTCCTCAACTTGTTCTGAGATGTACCAATCAATAAAATGTCTTGTAGCTCTGTCGCATTCATCTTCCGACAAATTAGCGACGGATTCTATACTTGAGGTTACTGATTTTTCGTGTTCCAGTATCATTTCAAAAACCTGAAGCGGCGAGTGAAAATCTTTAACAGGAGCTTCAATCGGTTTTAAATCAATATTTCCGTCCCGTTCAAGTATGTAATTAAACAAAATCATCCCGTGATCCATTTCCTCTTGAGCCTGCACTTTTGTCCAATTAGAAAAACCTTTAAGACCAATCCCGTCAAAATAACCAGACATTGCAAGATATAGATAAGCGGAATAGAATTCTTTATTAATCTGTGCATTTAAAATTTCCTCTACTTTTAAATTAAGCATTATTTTTTCCCTCCCATAATCCGTGTAAATTACAAAATTCAATAGCAGATTCAGCTTGAACATTTTGCTGAAGTTCAATTCGCGGCATACCGTTCACCTGAAGATATTCCAACGTTACCTTTCTTTTATCGTCAGAAACTCTCTCAATAAATTCAATATGATGTTCCTCAGTCATAGGATGAGGATCTTTACCCACCTGTATTGAAGTAAATCCGTTATCATCTTTTATGTAAACCGGAATATGATATTCCGTCGTAACATGTTCTTGTGTATTAGGCGTAAGTTTCATCATCGGCTTTTCGCAACACACTAATTCGCCGACACCGTCTAAAAGAACTTGAACTGTATTTCCGCAAATTTTACATCGGTAAATTTCTAATTTCTCTGTCATTAAAAACTCCTTTCAAAGTCTATGGTATTAGGAGTTGACAAAATATTACATTGGACATAAGGGGAATTTTTATCTGACTACCGAATAATCAAATATAACAAAATCAATTCGATTATCCGGAAAATCAAGTTGTGCCACGTTTTCTTTAAACGGCATAATTTTACCAAACCCTATTGGGAAAAGTCTTGACGGTTCTACACCTAAATTTGTAGAAATATACTTTGCAATAGCGTTAGCACGAACAATACTTATTTCCCAATCTTCCTTGTATACTGTATTATTTAATATCAATTCTTCAGTATGTGCCTCTATCGTACAATTGTTATCAAAATTAGTAAGCAGCTTTGCAATTTCTCTCAATAAGAATTGACCGTTATCCGAAATTATATCGGAATTCCCGTCAAAAATTTCAGTCTGAGCCACACTCAATATAATTCCTCTTGGAACTTGAGTATAAGTTATCGTATCTCTTGCCGGAATATTTTGTTTTATTTCTTTTATAATATATGGTTTTTTGGCTTCAAAGGAATTTAAACCTGAATATATTGAATCAGCACTCAACACCGAAAACAAAAGAAAAACAACCATTATATATATACACTTATGCCATACCATAAGAACATTATCTTAGGAATATTGCACAATCTCATTACCTGACAAGGCTATGGTTTCAGGATAGAAAGTACTGAATTCCTTGAGAAATATTTTTTCGCACAGTTTTGGATTTGTTCTACCGTAACTTTTTTAACACGCTCTCTTGCTCGTTCTTTAAAATCAAAACCTAAATCTAAAATTCCGTAATTACCATACAATATTGCTTGATTTTCATTTGTTTCCTGAGTAAATGCCCATTTGCCGAACAGATTGTTTTTAGCATTTTCCAATTCTTCTATGCTAACCGGAATATTTTGAATTTTATCTAACTCCTCTTTAAATCCGGCAAGAGAAACTTCAATATTCTTTGGTTCTGTTGCGATATATATAAAGAAATCTGCACATTCTCCAAAAATTTCATAAGAACTTCTTACAACATATGCTAAACCCTTTTTATCTCTGAGCTCTAAAAACAATCTTGAAGATAAACCCGAAGCCCCCAAAATCACATTTAACAATAATAATGCCGGATAATCTTCACTTGCAGATGTATCTACAATCCAACCTTTTATTATATGAGCCTGATTTGCATCCGGTTTCACTGTTTCAACATACTTATCTTCATCTATCGCTTTCACGTTTGAAATCAATTTTATATCAGACGAAACAGGAATATCCGAAAAACGCTGATTTAATTTATTTTCCAACGTTTCAAAATCTATATCCCCAACAACAGATATAACTTTTTTACTGTTTTGCATCAAATCATTATAGTTTGATATAACTTTTTCTTTACTCAAGTTTTGAATATTTTCTAATATTTTTGAATTTGTATTTCCGTATTCGTGATTTTCAAACATTGTCGAATAGAACTTATCGGACACCTTGACTCTCGGAGAATCTAATTCCGCAATTATTTCCCCTTCCATCTTGCTAAGTTCTTTATCAAAATCTTCAAACGTAGAGTTCTTTATTATATCCTCAAGCAATTCTAAAGCTTTATCAAAATCTTCATTCAAACATACAAATTTAAATCTGATATAATCCGGTTTTGAATCAACCGAAAACTCTATCGCATATTTATCAAGCTCATTAGCGAGCTCTTCCGCTGTATAATTTTTTGTCCCTTGCAGGAACAATCTTGTCATTATAGCATCTAATCCGACTTCTTTTAATCTTTTCTGACCTCTTATATTAAAACATAACGCTACTCGCGGCGTATTTACATTCTTCTTGTAAAAAACATTCGTATTATTTGATAATTTAAAGGTCTTCGTATTCATAATCTCTTCCTCGTTAAAACTTATCTGACTATATTGTACCACGAAATAGATTTTTAATATTGCGATATAAACTAAATAACTCATATTATAACAAATGTTAAGTTATGTAACAAAATAAACAACATCTGAAAACAGACATATGAAAAAACGTTTATATAAATAAGAAGAGTATAAAAAGAGAGGCAAGAGAGTTATGGCTATTTCAAATTTACAAGAAACATTATTGATGTACACAAAGTACAAATCAATGATTAACTATTCATTAGCTGATATTCAAATGAATATCTTAGAAGCTACAAAACAAACGACAGACCAACAGGCAATCTACAACGAGGCACAACAGCAATACTACGATTACTACGAGCAAGAGGGTATGGAAGAATACCACGATGAATACGTAGCCTTAATGGCAGAGTTGGAAAATGAATACGAATTCAGATTGGATAATATAAAATCATGGGAAGAACAATTAATGACGGATAAATTATCCTATGAAGCAAGATTAGCAGAAATTCAAGCAAATGAAAACTCTGTAAGATCACTGTTAAAAACAAATTTGAAATCCGACTTTACATACGGCGGTTCAGGACAAAGCTCATAACTACTCTAATTTATATAATAAAAATAAGGAAATCAAGAAAAGCGGTCAAACGACCGCTTTTTTGTTGTATTATAAGATTATGAAAAACTCAAACGAGAAATTGGGCATATTTATAGTTCCGACAGGGATTGGAGCATCAGTAGGCGGATTTGCGGGAGATGCCTCGGCTATTGCTCGAAAATTTTCTAAAGCCGCACGCTTAATAGTTAACCCTAACGTCGTTAATGCCGGCGGATTTTCCGGAATTACCGACAACATGCTTTACACGGAAGGATATACCCTTGATGAATTTGTAAAAGGCAATATACAGTTAAAACCGGTTAATCGACCAAATAAAATAGGGATAGTTTTTGATAAAGCCATACCTAAAGACGTCCTAAATGTGCATCTCAACACAATGAATGCAGTTAGAATTGTGTATGGAGTTGATGTAAATGAATACGAGATTACGGAAGATGAGATAGGAGTTGAATTTATACTAAACTCTGACGGAATTTCCGACGGAATTGTAAAAAATCCCAAAACAATGCTAAATTCTGCCAAAAAACTTATAAGCAGAGGCTGCAATGCGATTGCAATAGTCGGAATGTTTAAGGATCCAGAGGACATAAATCAGGATTATGCAAACGGTATAGGAACCGATCCTGTCGGAGGGGTTGAGGCAATCCTCTCGCATTATATTTCAAAAGAATTAAAAGTTCCGTGTGCACACTCACCGGCATTTGAGGATTATCAAATATATCCTGACATAGTAAGTCCTAAATCAGCATCAGAATATATTACACCGACTTTTTTACCTTGTATTCTGTTAGGTTTGTCGCAAGCCCCTAATATAGTTCAAACAGGCGGACTTTCAAGTGATGATATTGACTTTATCGTAATGCCATACAATTCTCTGGGCAGCCCTGCTATTTTTGCAGCGATTAAAAAAGGAATTAAAATATATGCCGTAAAAGAAAATGTTACCACACTGGACATAACACCTGACAAACTCGGTATTGAAGATAAAGTTTGTATAGTAAACAGTTATGATGAATGTTTGGCATTAATAAATGAATAGAGGACTTAAAAAGTATATCTCATCGTTACTTCACCGCTCCATTTGTCCATTGTATCATAGGTAGCTCTTCCGTCTAAAGATAGTTTCTGACATCAGGATATTTTATTGCCTTTATCCTTTTTTTCCTGTTCAAATACACTTGTATTTTTCAGTGCTATTTCTTCTTTTAACATCTTTATTTCTTCCTGAATTGCACGCATCATTTGGGTATCCCCCAATTTTCTTGCAATATCAAGCCTTGCTTCCTGAGTTTTTAAATCACTTTTTAAAGATGCTAAATCAGAAGCATGGCTCAGATTTTTTCTGAGATTTTCTGCTTTTGTTTCCAACTCGGCAACTTTTGCCTTTGATAAGCCATTTGTATATGTTTCGGTTTCAACAGGTTTAATGCCTGAAACATTTTTTATACTCATACATTATCTCCTTTATACAATATATAAAAAATATATATACTAATTTATTACTTATGAATTTTTCGGGCTTAACAATTATTTCCAAATATATAACTTCTTCTTAAATGAAATATTAATTTTTTGTTTATTTTTTTAAGGATTTAAAAAAACAATGTTATAACTATAATGTAAGGCAGTGAACTGATAAGTTCAAAGGCTGTAAATAAAAACAGACAACCTTATACAATAAAAAACTTAAAGACTTTAATAAAAAAGGAGATAAAAATTATGGCAAAAACAATTGGTATTGACCTCGGAACTACAAACTCCGTAGTCGCAGTTATGGAAGGCGGTAAGCCGACCGTTATTGCCAACGCAGAAGGTTCCAGAACAACCCCTTCAATCGTTGGTTTTTCAAAAACAGGTGAAAGACTTGTAGGACAATTAGCAAAACGTCAAGCAATATTGAATCCGGAAAAAACAATCGCTTCTATAAAAAGACACATGGGAGAAGATTACAAAGTAAATATTGACGGTAAAGATTATACGCCTCAAGAAATTTCTTCAATGATTTTGAGAAAATTGGCAGATGATGCTTCCGCATATTTAGGCGAAAAAGTTACATCAGCAGTTATCACTGTTCCGGCATATTTTAACGATGCTCAAAGACAGGCGACAAAAGATGCCGGTAAAATTGCCGGATTAGACGTACTTCGTATAGTTAACGAACCTACGGCAGCAGCATTAGCGTACGGACTTGAAAAAGAAAAATCAGAAAAAGTTCTTGTATTTGACTTAGGTGGTGGTACATTTGATGTTTCAATCCTTGAAATTGGTGATGGCGTTCACGAAGTTCTTTCAACTTCAGGGGATACTCACTTAGGTGGTGATGACTTCGACCAAAAGATTATGGATTGGATGTGCGAAGAATTCAAAAAACAAGAAGGTATTGACTTAAGAAACGATAAACAGGCTATGCAGCGTGTAAAAGAAGCTGCTGAAAAAGCAAAAATAGAATTGTCATCCGTTCTTGAAACAAGCATAAGCTTACCGTTTATCACGGCTGATGCAAACGGTGCAAAGCACTTAGAATTATCATTAACAAGAGCAAAATTTGAAGATTTAAGCAGAGATCTACTTAACAGATGTAAAGTTCCTGTAGAAACAGCATTGAAAGATGCCGGAGTTTCCAAGAATGATATAAATGAAGTTGTATTGGTTGGCGGTTCTTCAAGAATCCCTGCAGTTCAACAATTGGTTAAAGAATATACCGGTAAAGATCCTAACCAATCAGTTAACCCTGATGAAGTTGTTGCCGTTGGTGCTGCAGTTCAAGCCGGAGTATTAGCCGGTGAAGTTAAAGATATCGTATTGTTAGATGTTACTCCTCTGACATTAGGTATTGAGACTTTGGGTGGAGTTATGACTCCGTTGGTTCCTAGAAACACAACAATTCCTACTTCAAAATCACAGGTATTTTCAACTGCTGAAAATAATCAAACTGCTGTTGATATTCATGTTCTTCAAGGTGAAAGACCTATGGCAAAAGATAACAAATCACTCGGTATGTTCCGTTTAGACGGTATTCCGCCTGCAATGAGAGGATTGCC
>ONTD01000071.1 GCA_900320675.1 uncultured bacterium | reverse complement strand
CGTCTTTTGTCCAACCCCTCACCAACGGCTGTTGAGTTTTTCAAACTCACATCCGTATCCTCTCCCGACGGGAGAGGTAGCTGAGTAACTGAGTAGGGTGCGTGTAAACGCACCGCGATACGTCGTTAAGACGTTAAGACGTTAGGACGTTAAGACGTTAAGTTCTTTACGTTAATTAATTTTTATTCAAGTTCTCTGGGGGCTGAATTAACCTATTTCCTGTTACGAACTTATCGTCTTATCGTCTTATCGTCTTATCGACTTATCGTCTTACCGGTTAATATACTTATTGACTTAAAAAATACTCTATTTGATACAACTATCAAATTTTAAATTGTAGTATAATAAAATCCATGAACGAGGATAAAAAATCAAAATATACAATATTATTTGGAGGCGGAGCTATCCGCGGGGTAGCATACTGCGGGGCATTAAAGGCCTTAGAGGAATTAAATATCCAATATGACACTATTGCAGGTTCTTCTGTAGGTTCTGTGTTTGCGGGCTTAATGGCAGCGGGGTACAATTCCGAAGAAATTACCGAAATAATGCTAAAAGTCAATTATGAACTGTTCAGAGACATACAATTAGCAATCGGTCCGCAATTTGCACTGAGTAAGGGAGAAGTTTTTCTTGATTGGTTGAGAGAAAAAATTGAAAAAAAAGTTTACGGCACTGATTACAAAAAAGAAAACAATCGACCTGTTACATTTGCTGATTTAGAGACGAATTTAGTAGTTATTACAACTGACTTATCGAATTTTGAGTGCAAAGAATTTTCAAAATTTGAAACTCCCGATTTTGAGGTTGCAAAAGCAATAAGAATTTCAAGCGGAATGCCGGGACTTATGAAACCAATAGAATATAATAATAAAGTTCTGGTTGACGGAGATTTACAAAAAAGCGCTCCTATGTGGAGTTTATCCAAAAATCTTCAACCTGAAAATGAAAGAATAATTGAGTTTAGGCTTGAGGGAGATTTTCAGGGTAATGACCATAACACTGTAGAATTTTTGAATGCAATATACAGTTATGCAACAAGAACAGGAACTAAGTTTTTGAAAGATGTATACGGCTGCAGAGATAAGTACGAGTATATTATACTTGATACCGGCGATTTGAATATAGTGGATTTTAACGTGGCAACCGAAAGACGCGTTGAACTGATTGAAAGCGGGTATCACCAGACAATGGATTATTTTAAAAATACTTTGTATCAAAAAAAGAAAGGATTACTTTCAATATACGAAGAAATTGACAAGCATTTAGAATTATGTGAAAAATCAATAACAAAAGGGAATGCAGCACAGGCAAAATGCCATCTCGGTGATTTATATATTGAACTTTGCGACAGCATAGAATTAATAAACGACAATGATAAGCAATTGCTGATTGAGTTTAAAAACGTATTTATGCAAAATCTTAAACATCCCGCATTATTTGGAAAATTGAAGTTGAACAATGAAACTTTGGTCAAAACAATGCTTATAAAATGCAAGCAAGCGTTAACCCAAAGAATTAATGACTATAAAGAATACTTGAAATCCGAAAATTAAGCGATTATTTCTTGAGGAAAAATCCTACAACTTTGTCTAATAAACTTTCGGAAACTTCATCCGGAGCCGTTTCATTTCTTTCCAATTTATTCAATTTTGCTTCAACCTGCGAATATTCATCCCCTTGCGGTGCAGTTTGAAGATATTTTTTGTAACAAGCAATAGCTGAGGCAATATCTCTTGATTTTTGATACAACTCGCCAAGCTTTTTCATGGATGCGAAATTTCTCGGATCAACTTCCAATAATTTTTCCAAATATTCGCAAGCCAATCTGTTATCTCCGTTATCTTCCCAATATCTGGCAAGTTTTTCCATAGCTGCACGGCTTGTAGGATCAACTTGAACCAATCGTTCATAAAATTCCATCGCTTGATGTTTTTCGCCGGTTGTTTCAAGGAGATTAGCCAAAGTTGCAATCATCTCCGGATCATCATTTTTGTACTGATATGCATTCATAAATTCATTTATAGCAATATCGGTATTGCCACGTACCAGATTGTATTTTGCCCAATTAAGTGTTGACATGTAATCGTTATTTTCAGCCTCATATATTAAAGCTCGCATTTGAAATACCAGCGGATGATTAGGCATTTTTTGAGCGTACATATTAACTGCTTCCAAGGCCTTTTCATAGTCTTTTGCGGTGTAGTAATATTCAGCTTTCAAAGCATATAATTGAGGTTCATCCTTGTACTTTTCGGAAACTTCTTCCAATTTAGCTTTTGCTTCATCTAACTCTTGAAGTGCAAGCATTGCCTTAATTAAAGTTAATTCATTTTTGCTGATTTCTTTAACTTTTTGAGGGGTATTGTCCTTAAAATAAAATTTAGCGAGAGTTTCTCTTATTTCATCAAAATCGTGTCCTGCACTCAACGCTCTTTCCAATGTTTCAATAGCACTGCCTAATACTCCGTCTTTATCATAAAGATTTGCCAGTCTTAAATAAGTTTCGGGTTCAGCACTTTCATAATCAAGTACTTTCAAATACTCATCAATAGCCTTAGTAGTATTTCCCAATTGCTCATATATTGTCGCAAGGACAAAACGAACCGGAACAATCTGAGATTCTTCTCCGCCGGCATGGGAAATAGCCTTAAGATAATCATTTGCCGCATGTTCCAATTGTTGTTGAACTACGTGATAATTTGCTCTGGATACATAATATTTGTATTTATCGGTATCCATATAAATATCCATTAACTGTTCATACGCAGTCGGATTTGTAGCGTCAAGAGTAAGCATTATATTGTAGTATTGCTCAGCTTCGTCTTTTTTACCCAAAATCATTGCAATATGTCCAAGCTGGGCAAGCAAACTCAAATCCTTCGGACTATGTTCATAACTTTTTTTATATTCTGCATACGCCTCTTCATATTGACCGTTTTCTTCAAATTGTTCAGCTGTCTCTATACTCATAAGATACTCCTTACCCCTTATTAATGACTGTATATTGATTATAATCAAAAAATAAAAAAAAGTAACCTAATTAAATTTATTTTGGGTTTTTTCAATCCCGTCAAGCATTATCGATTTTGCCGCATCTATTGATTTGTCAAGGACTTCTTTCAATATTTCGGACTGCTCTTTTGGAAAATTGTTTAAAACAAAATACTCAGAAGGTCCTATTTGCGGTCCTATGCCTATTTTAATTCTGTTAAAATTGTTTGTTCCGATATGACTAATGATAGATTTTATCCCATTATGTCCGCCGTCAGAACCGTTTGCTCTGATACGAATTTTACCTATATTTAGTGCAATATCATCATATATTATGATAATATCCTTCACATCAATCTTATAATAATCCATAACCGCCCTTATTGCTTCACCTGATAAATTCATAAAAGTTGTAGGTTTAACAAATATAATATCCTCGTCATTAATTTTTGTTTTACACACGAATGCCTTTAATTTACTTTCCTGCTTAAACGAAAAATTATCTTGATAAGCCCACCTGTCCAACACCATAAATCCGGCATTATGACGTGTGAAAACATATTTATCTCCGATATTACCTAATCCTGCAATAAGTTTCATCTTGTTCCTTTCGTTATAATTTTACATCAAATAAATATTACCGTCATGACTTGCCGCATTCTGGCTTAACAAATTGATAAAATAAATTTATCTTAAAAATACCAACGACATGAGGATAAAATTATGAAACAAAAAAATAAAACAATTGTGAAAGAAAAAAGTTCCGAAAAAGTAGCTAAATTTTTAGAAAAAAATGCACTTCATAAAAAAGACTTTGCGGAAATGATAGGGGTAACTTTATCGTACGTGTATAACCTTATTGACGAGGCAATACCGTTCTCCACAAGAAGTACAACTCTTGAACGCATTGCAACGGTAATGGAAATTGAACCGGAAGAATTTGATGAATATAAAATTCCGCAAGAACCAATTTTGACAGACGAATTTGTAGAATATATTAAAGACGCACTTAAAGAAAAACATATGAATATTATAAACTTTCTCAAATCTTTTCCGCGTAAAAAAAGACTTGAAATAGTAGATATTCTAAGAGGAAGTTTACCAATGCCAATTGATTACAAAGAACTATCAATGATTGCACAAGTCTTGGAATTAAATTTTGACGACATATATGATATGTGGGAAAAAAGAATGAAACAAGTTCTTGAAACAAACGGTATGAATCTTGCAAATAACACAACTCTTGTTAATGCAATGTTTGATTGTGCAAAAAAACATGTCATGAATACGAAATAGTTAGGACGTTAGGACTGAGTAGGGTGCGTGTTAACGCACCGCGATACGTCGTTAAGACGTTAAGACGTTAAGACGTTAAGTTCTTTACATAAGGTAGGTTGGCGTTGCTACGCCAACAAAAAGACTTTTTTAGTCGTTGAGTCGTTAGGTCGTTAGGTCGTTAAGTTCTTTACGTTAGTTTGTTTTTGTTCGGGTTCTTCAAAAACTGAATTTAACCTATTTCCCGATACGAACTTATCGTCT
>ONTD01000156.1 GCA_900320675.1 uncultured bacterium | reverse complement strand
TCGCCTCGCTCTTGTCCTTGGAATCAATTCTTTGAATTAACAAGTATTGTTTCGTCTATCTATTCTCTTTTCAATGTTCTGTTTATAAATTTTTCTCACACTTGCCCGACAAGAATATGCCAATTACCATTCTGTAATTCCTTGTGCTCAATAGCACTTCGGGGCTAGTCCATCCAGTTCGCTTATGCGAACCTTCTAATCATATTACTTAAATATCTATTGTCAAGTAATATATTTTCCTTTTTAATAATTCTTAATATTGCTATTTAAATTTCAAAAATTGTTTTGTGCACTGGGCACATGTACCATTATGTGCTAAAAACTTTTTAAAATCAAGTACATGATTATTATATTTCACATTTGTTTACATATTAGAATTGGGTGCGTTAACACGCACCCTACAGGACTATAAGTCGATAAGTTCGTAAAGGAATCAGGTTAAATTCAGTTTTTGAAGAATCTGAATAAAAACTAATTAATATAAAGAACTTAACGACTTAACTACTTAACGACTTAACGACTAAATAATTAATTTTTCCTTAAGGAAATTAAGATTTTAAAAAAAATATTATATAAGTATAATATAGGTTATTTATTTGTTATAAGAAAAAGGAGAAAATATTATGTTAAGACCAATTGGAGACAGAGTTGTAGTTAAGATTATCGAAGATACCGAACAAACTTCAGGCGGAATTTTTATTCCGGATAGCGCAAAAGAAAAACCTCAAAAAGGCGAAGTTGTTGCTATCGGTTTAGGTAAAATGAACGAAAAAGGCGAAAGAGAACCGCTTGATGTTAAAGTTGGTGAAACCGTTCTTTACGCAAAATACGCAGGAACCGATATTAAAACTGACGGCGTTGAATACAAAATTTTATCTGTAAAAGACGTTTTGGCGGTAATTGAATAAAGTGATTAAGTGATTAGGTAATTAAGTGGTTAAGTTTTTACAGAGATATTCAAATTATGTACCACAAAGACCTAGAAGCATGGAAACAATCAATTAACTTAGTAATTCACATTTATGAGATTACGTCTAAATATCCGAAAGAAGAATTATATGGCTTAGTAAGTCAAATTAGACGAGCTGCCGTTTCTATTCCTTCTAATCTTGCTGAAGGTTCCGCTCGTAGCAGCAAATCAGAAACTTTAAGGTTTATTGACTTTGCTTTAGGCTCTATTGCAGAACTCGATACGCAAATAATTATATCCCAAAGACTTGGCTATTTGAATTTCGAAGATATATTTGATGAAATTAAAAAAGTTAATGCTTTAATCTCGGGAATAAAAAAATATTTAGTAAGTTAAATAGTTTAAAAACTCAATAACCCAATAACTTATTCACTTAACAACTTAATCACATATAAACAACAGTCGTAAGAAAAGGAGAAATATAAAATGGCTAAAAAAATTGTATTTAATGAAGATGCAAGAAAATCACTTCTTGCAGGTATTGATGCCGTTGCCGATGCTGTAAAAGTTACGCTCGGACCAAAAGGCAGAAATGTTATTTTAGAAAAAAAATTCGGCGCACCTCAAATTGTTAATGATGGTGTTACCATTGCAAAAGAAATTGAATTGAAGGACGGTTTAGAAAACGCAGGAGCTCAATTATTAAAAGAAGTTTCTTCAAAAACAAATGATGTAGCAGGAGACGGTACTACAACCGCATCAGTTCTTGCCCAAGCAATTGTTAGAGAAGGTTTGAAGAATTTAACAGCAGGTGCTAACCCTATGTCAATGAAACGCGGTATCGACAAAGCTGTTGATATAGCTGTTAATAAAGTTAAGGACATGTCAAAACCTGTTAACACTAAAGAAGAAATTGCTCAGGTTGCTGCAATTTCTGCCGGCAATAACAAAGAAATCGGTGAATTAATCGCTGAAGCTATGGAAAAAGTTGGCGCTGAAGGTGTTATAACTGTTGAAGAATCTAAATCTTTCGGGACTAACTTGAAGGTTGTTGAAGGTATGCAATTTGATAAAGGTTATTTATCACCATACTTCGTAACAGATGCTGAAAGAATGGAAGCCGTTTTAGAAGATGCTTATGTTCTTTGTGTAAATAAAAAAATCAACATCATTTCAGACTTGGTTCCTGTATTGGAACAAGTTGCCCGTGACGGCCGCTCTTTATTATTGATTGCTGAAGACGTTGAAGGAGAAGCTCTTGCAACATTAGTTGTTAATACTATGAGAAAAGTATTGAGAGCTGTTGCAGTTAAGGCTCCGGGATTTGGCGACAGAAGAAAAGCTATGTTAGAAGATATCGCAATTCTTACCGGCGGCGAAATGTTCACAGAAGAACTCGGTATTAAATTAGAAAACGTTACCACTCAAATGATGGGTAAGGCTAAACGTGTTACCGTTACGAAAGACGAAACAACAATTGTTGTCGGCGACGAAACTAAACAAGCTGTTCAAGAACGTGTTAAACTTATCAAACGTCAAATTGAAGCATCAGATTCTGAATACGATAAAGAAAAACTTCAAGAACGTGTTGCTAAACTTTCAGGCGGTGTTGCGGTTATTGAAGTCGGTGCCGCATCAGAAGTTGAATTGAAAGAAAGAAAATTAAGAATTGAAGATGCCTTGAACGCAACTCGTGCAGCTAACGAAGAAGGTATTGTTCCGGGCGGCGGCGTTGCTCTTATCAGAGTTCAACAAGAGTTAAATAAACAACTTGAAACTTTGACATTCTCATCTGATGATGAAAAAATCGGGTTCAAGATTTTGACTTCAGCTCTTGATGTACCTTTAAGAGCAATCGCTGATAATGCAGGTGCTAAAGCCGACGTTGTTGTTGACGCAATACTTTCTCACGAAGGTGCATACGGATATGACGCATTAGACGACAAATTCGTTGACATGTTCAAATCAGGTATCGT
>ONTD01000063.1 GCA_900320675.1 uncultured bacterium | reverse complement strand
CATATTTTGATTTATCAGGCAAACAGACATTCATACCGTTCATTGCCTTTAAGAATGGCAGAACTCGGTACTGTATACAGAAAAGAAAAATCAGGTGCATTGTCAGGTTTAACTCGTGTTCAAGGGTTTACCCAAGATGATGCGCATATTTTCTGTACTCCGGAACAATTGGTTGATGAAATTAATGGTATTATTGATTTTGTAGCGGATACTATGGCAATCTTCAAGATGGATTTTGAAGTTGAATTATCAACCCGTCCTGAGAGTTATGTAGGTGAAATTGAAAACTGGAATAAAGCAGAAGCCGGTTTGAAAGAAGCTATGGAACGCAGAGGAATGAAATACGACATCAACGAGGGGGATGGCGCATTTTACGGTCCTAAAATTGACTTTAAAGTTAAAGATGCTATCGGAAGAACTTGGCAATGTGCTACAATTCAGTTGGATTTCAATTTGCCTGCAAGGTTTGATATCAAGTATCAAGATAAAGACGGTCAATTGAAAACACCTTTAATGCTTCACCGTGTAATATTTGGTTCAATGGAAAGATTTCACGGAATTTTAATTGAACATTATGCGGGTGCTTTCCCGACTTGGCTTGCACCTACTCAGGTAAACATCGTTCCGATAAGTAACGATAAGCATACTGATTATGCGGAAACTGTTTACAAAAAAATGAGAGATGCCGGAATTAGGGTATCATTGGATGACAGATCCGAAAGTATGAACTACAAAATACGTGAAAGTCTGCAAGATAAGAAAATTCCTTACGTTTGCGTAATCGGAGACAAAGAAATTGAATCCGGCTCTGTTGCGGTTCGTGCAAGAGGTATAGGTCAAATCGGAACTTTCAAAGTGGAAGAATTCATTGATATTTTAGAAAAAGAAATTAAATCAAAAGCAAATGAATCTTTTGCAAAGAAGTCTGAATAATTGCAGTTATGTAATATTCAAAAGCGGTGGTATAATATGCTGCCGCTTTTTTTATAAAAGAATTTGTGTACCGAACATTATTCTGTGGCTGTCCGGAGCATTTTTATTTTGGCAAAATACGTAGTTTAAAATCAGTCTTAGTGCTTGACCTTTTATAAAATAATTTATTCCTGCAGTGTATTCTTTTCTTGTGTCATTAGGATTATTTCGGTCAGGATTAAATTGATCATATCGTGCGATAATTTGCCATTTAGGGGTAATCTTATAGCCTACGACTCCATAGAAACCTTCCGCTTTTTTGTTCACTACTCTGCTTCCGTTGTATCCGTCTGCTATTCCGTATTCAAATCTTGACCAGAGTTTTTTATATTTGTAGCCGACATAAACACTTCCTACTGTGTAGTGTGTTTCATTTTTTCCTGCATTTAAACCGCCGCCTATTACAAGTTTTCCGTATTTACCGTTTGTTTTACCGAGTGGTTTAAAATCAACCCAGCCTGTGAACTCAGGACCGGCAAACCATTTTCTGAAATATCTGTCGGAGCTGTTGAATGCCAAGTTGTAATCAATCAAGTCGTAATTCCCGATAAGCCTAATTCCGAGAGCTCTTGTTGAACCGAAATTTCTTGCAAGTTGAGAACGCATTATAAACGGTAAAATGTAGGAACTTGAACCTCCTTCTTTACCTATTTGATTTCTTGAATACCCGATAACTATTTGATGGTGCGGTATGGAGTTGTTTGTAATAAATGCATCTGCAACAAAGTTTTGCATGTAATTTCTTCCGTGTGCTCCTTGAGGGTTAAACAAGATTTTGAAATCATTTTTGCTGTTTCTGAATTTTCCCATTGCACCTATTTGTATAAAACTGTTGGTATATTTTGTGTCATAATCGCTTCCTGTCCAATTGGCAGAGCCAAATCCGTTATATGCTCCGAAAAATTCTATTTTCTCAATAGGTCCTTTTTTAGGTGAAAAAGTTAATTCATCTTCCAAAAGATATGAGGCAATATCTGTTCTTATAATATTTTTTTCAAGCATCATTTTTAATAGCGGTTTTTCTTTAAAGAGGTCATTTTGAGGCGGAATATTTTGTTGTAGTTTAATTTCATTTTCATCAAAATCATCTTCTGTCGAATTTTCCGGCAAAAAATCCATAACTTTTTTTATATCTGCATTTTTACTTTCTTGAATTTTTGGTTGCTCAATATTATTTATAGGAGGCTGGTATTGATGTAAGAAAATTTGGTCGCCGTGATACCCTCCGCCAAAATCTTCTGCGCTAAAACATTTATATCTTGGGGTTGATAAAATAAGTATCATAAATATCAATGTAAAAATGACTTTTTTCACAGTAATAAATTATACCATAAAATACTTGATTTTTATGCTTTATTTATAGTATATTTTTGTTATGACAAATGTAACAAAAAATATTAAGTCAGTAAAAGTCAAAGCCCCTATTGTAGAAGCCCTGAGACTAGCCTACGAAAACCCTACGTATCAGTTTCATATACCGGGACATACAAAGGGGAACGGTTCTTTGCCTGAATTCAGAAAATTAATCGGGGCAAAGGCATTGTCTGTTGATACAACTGATGAGTTTGATAATTTAGGAACACTTCACCCTGCTACAGGTCCGATAAAAGAGGCACAAGAACTTGCTGCAAATGCTTTTGGTGCTAAGAAAACTTTTTTCTTGCTAAACGGTTCAACTGCCGGCAATTTGGCTATCGGAATGGGATTGACGAAAAAGGGGCAGAGAATTCTAACTAACAGAAATTGTCATCGCTCAATTCTTACCGGCATGATAATATCCGGTGCAGAACCTTTGTGGCTTGTACCTAAGAGGTTTGACGAGTGGGGAATATGGGGCAATGTTACTCCTGAAAGTGTTGAAGAGGCTTTATCAACTCATGACGATATTTCAATGGTTTGGATAACAAATCCGACTTATGAAGGAGTTGTTTCTGATATAAAATCAATTTCATTAATATGTAAAAAATACGGTGTACCTTTAATTGTTGATGAGGCACATGCTTGTTTATGGCATTTTAATAAACATTTGCCTACGCCTGCTTTGCAGCTTGGAGCCGATGCGGTCGTTCACTCTTTGCATAAGACCGGCGGGAGTATGAGCCAAAGTTCAATGCTGCATATTGCACAAGATTCCATGATAGATGTGGATGCAGTTGAAAAGGCTTTGAAGCTTCTTCATACAACAAGCCCTTCATTAATTTTATTAGCAAGTCTTGATGCGGCTAGGGCAAATTTGGAGAGTCAAAAAGGTAAAAAGCAACTTGAAAGAGCTATATCCAATGCAAAATATTTGCGTCGTGAAATTGAAAAAATGGAACATATCCATGATTTAAAACCTGATTTTGGTTATATGACGGATGTTACAAAAATATTTATTCGTGCTGACGGTTTGTCAGGCAAAAGATTAGAATCAATACTTGAAATTGAATTTGGTATTGAAGTTGAAAGTGCTTCGGATGCAGGCTTGTTGCTTCTTTCTAATCTGGGCAATACGAGAGCTGATATGCAATATTTGGTGAAATGTTTGCAAAAGATTGATAAGTCTAATTATTCGGATATTTGTTATTTGGAAAATAAAAAACATATGCCAATGCTTACTCCGATTATAAAAATGAGTTTGCGAGAGGCATTTTATTCCGAAAAAGAAACAATTCCAAAAGAGACTGCCATAGGTAGAATTTCCGGAGAAGTTATAGCGGAATGTCCTCCGGGTATTGCGGTTCTTCTTCCGGGAGAATTGATTACCGAGGAACATATGCCGTATTTAGCTGATTATGATTTCATAGAAGTTATAAAATAATCTAAACTTTTTGTTTGTGTGGTTTGGTGTATTTTTTCGTGATAAAATACTTTTGGGTT
>ONTD01000115.1 GCA_900320675.1 uncultured bacterium | reverse complement strand
GGATAAACGTGAAATTGAAAAATTAAATTATGAATAAAAATTTTGATTTGTTGCGGTAAATCTATGATTTACCACAACCTACGGACTTACGGTTTTATTCATGCAGACACAACAAAAAGTCGAGGAGTGTATGCCGATAATTGGTAATTATATATCATTTGATTTATCGTATTCCGGATTACAAATAGATAAAATTCCCAGTTTGCCATTGTAAAATATTTTTTTATTAATTAATTCTCCTGTAGGAGGGTTGAGTGTATATTTTATTTGTATGTTAAGAGGCTTAATTTCACATATATCTAGCTTCGGATGATTATTTTTATCAAAAGTTCGTCTTATATAATACTTGGGATGATTGTTAATTCCAATAGTAATCATGTCAAATAAATAATCAATTTTATCCAAAACTTTATATCCATTTAAATATTGAAATTTTTTAGCATTTAAATTTTTATTAAAAATAAAAATATGAAAGTTGTCTTCTGTTTTATTTATTTTTCCAATTATATCGTTTAAATAATTAACACTAATGTGCTTTGAATAATAGTAATAAATTCCGGAATTATCGTATGCAAATATTTTTTGGGGAGTATCACTTGCAAAGCTCTTAATAGTATATGAATGCATAAATAATGTAAATAATGTCATTAATAATAATTTTTTCATATAGATATTATATTCAATTTAAAAGAAAATACAATATAAAGTCTGTAGTCCGTAGGTTGTGGTAAATGGGTTGCAATTGACCATGGAAGAATTAACGGAGTTAGAGTAACAAGTGAATATGGACATATTTCCAAATGGTGTGTGTCTTATGGTCAACAGGTCAAACAAGGACAAATTATTGTATATTCTGGAAATGAAGGTTATTCATCAGGACCACACTTACATATTACAATTAGAGAAGGAGAAACATTCCAAGGAAAAGCTGTAGATCCGAGTAAATATATTAACGCTAATTTTTAATATTCTTAATTTTTGGAACAAAACCGAAATAATTGTATTCATTTGGACTATTTATTTCTGTTTTTAAATAGTCAAAATACTCCGTACCAAAATGGGGTATTCTTGATGTATTACTGTCATAAAAAACACCTTTATGTATGTATGAAAAAGAAATAGGTTTATTATTTTCATATTTATATTCCCCTGTAGAACACATAAATCCTTTATATTTAACTTTAAAAATTTTTTTCTTAGGAGAATATTTAGTTGAATATATAAGGTGAGTTATATAACCATCTCCATAAGGACATTTTATATTTTCAATATCTCCTCCGGGGTCTAATTCTTCCATTACATCAATAAAATATGTATCCTTTTTATGATTATACTTAAAAGAATTTATGTCATAACTTAAGTGTCCATTATTTATAAAATTTGTATGATTTATATTATTTTTAAATCTTTCACTAAAGGCTAATGCCATATTTGAGCACAAAACAATAACGAATAAAATCAAAAATATTTTTTTCATAAAAATATTATATTGAAAATTAGCAAAAATACAATAGCAGGTTTTAAGGGTTGAACAATTCTGTTTAATCCATAAATTATAAAGTAATTATTTATATGGGTTCGTTATAAATCCCGAACCCATCCTACATTGCTATTTTCATAAAGTAACAACCCCTGAGTTAATCCGTACTGAAACGGTGCCCCAAGGGTTGCATGATAATATTATAGCAGATAATGCCAGAAATTTCAACCCTACTCCTTTAGATAGGATTATGCAATTATTTAGAAAAAGATGATTAATGTCCGATTTTAAAACTGCCATAATGTTTCTATGACCAGTCCGTAGGTTGTGGTAAATCTGTGATTTACCGCAACAAATTTATATTTTCAAACACAGATTATTGAGGTAATTTAAAGATTACAACAACCTACCGACTGTTGCAGGATGTTTTAATAATTATCTTTTTAAGATATTTTAACAGAAGCAAATGATTGCTTATTTTTATACAGATTATCTATAAGTTTATCAATCCTTCCACGCTTTGAATCTGTAAGAACTCTATTATTCAAGGTATCTGCAAGAATTTTTTTATCAAGCATTGCGACAGATTCAAAATATAAAGGCGTATTATAATAAAACGTAGTTTTTACAGAAGTAGTCCCCATAAACTCAAATTTTGAAACAGACGAAATCGCTGACGAATTTTTTTTGTAATTAATACATCTCACAACTTGTCCGCTCTCAGGAGAAATCTCCTTTACAAATGCCACATATTTGCCATCCGGACGATAGACCGCCATTTTTACAATTTTCTCAGTTTCCATATCATAATGATAAACCGAAGAAATTTTATTCTCATTTTTTATTTGATAATTGGTTGTACAAATTTTTTTTCCGGAAATTTTATCATATTCAGTAACTGACTTAAATAATGAATATCCCGTAAACCTAACTAACTTACCACTTTTATATTCTTCGACAGATTTAACTTTTTTGTCATTAAAGTAATCTAAATTTGTAATTTTTACTATATTCCCATTTGCAACATTGTACTCAACAATTTTTTCAACACGCATTCCGTCTTTTCTGTAGACATATTCTTTTGATGTTTCAACATCTTGCACAGAATTTTTATGGACAATATCTTTCAAATAGTTTGCACTTTTTTTAATGTCAAATACAAAATTGTGTCTGATTAAATCCGATAAAACAGGTAGTGTAGTAGTCATTTAACCTCCTTAATGTTTAGGAAAATTAAATAACTAAATCGATAAAAAAAAAATTAGCCAACCGTACAATTTTTTATAAAATCTAAAACTTTTCTCAAAGCTCTGCCTCTATGAGAAACTTCATTTTTTTCTTCTTCCGAAAGTTCTGCCATAGTAAGTCCGTTTTTACCTGATACAAGAAAAACCGGATCATAACCAAAACCGCCGCTGCCTGCTTGTTTGTATGCAATAGAGCCTCTACATTCACCCTGACACGCATACAAAATATCACCACTACCATCTACAAGAGTCATTGCACAGATAAATTTAGCATTTCTGTTTTTATGCGGCATAAGCTCATTTAACAACTTATCAATCCTTTGCTGAGGAGTTTGAGCATATCTTGCTGAGAAAATCCCAGGGGCACCGTCTAATGCTTCAACACATAATCCTGAATCATCTGCTAATGCAGGTAAACCGGTAACTCTGTTTGCTTCTTTTGCCTTTATCAAAGAATTTTCTTCAAAAGTTTTTCCGTCTTCTATTGGGTTGAAATCCTCAGGCGGCAATACAAATTCAATATTATCAACACCGTAACTCGCTGCTATTTCTTTTAACTCTTTCAACTTATGCGGATTTGAAGTTGCAAACACAATTTTCAAAAAATACCTGCTTTCTATTTCCCAAACCTTCTTTGGCGTGAATGAAATTCTTCAACTGCATCAGCTAACGCGGACTTATCAAAATCCGGCCACAATGTTTTAGTTACAAAAAATTCAGAATATGCAATCTGCCACAGAAGGTAATTTGAAATTCTCATCTCTCCGCCGGTTCTTATCAATAAATCCGGATCCGGAATATTTTTAGTATACAAACTATCAGAAATCAAATCTTCATTTATATCATCTATATCTATTTCGGAATTTTTAACCTTTTGGGCAATACATTTAACGGCATGAACAATTTCATCTCTTGAACCGTAATTAAAGGCTATTTGCAATCTGACTCCTGTATTATTCTTGGTAACTTCCACAGAATGAGCTAAAATTTCCTGTAATTTAGGATTCAATCGTTTTATATCACCTATGAAATTAATTACTACACCGTTTTCATGCATTTCTTGTAATTCATTTTGAAGAGTTTTTCCGAGTAAATCCATTAAGAAATCCACTTCTTCCTGTTTTCTGTTCCAATTTTCTGTAGAAAATGCATACACCGTAAGATACTTTATACCAAAATCATCACAAGCCCGCATTATAGTTTTAAGCGAATCCACCCCTTTTTTATGTCCGAAAGCCGACGGCAAACCTTTTTGTTTTGCCCAACGTCTGTTCCCATCCATAATTATTGCAATATGTTGCAAATTTGTATCTTTTACATAATTTATTATTTTTTCATCCTGAGTTAGTGTTGCCATTGATAATTCCTCAACTTACTACATTTTAATTTTACCACAAATCAAATTATGTGCTAAAATTATCTCAAAGAAAGAGGTTAAAAAATGAAAAGAGCAATTGTTGTAGTAATTGATTCAATGGGTATCGGAGCAATGGAAGATTGCAGAGAATTTGGAGATATTCCGGAATGTAATACATTAAAACACGTTTGCGAATTCAATAACGGTCTGAACGTTCCAAACTTATCAAAGATGGGTTTGGGAAATATTCAAGATTTTAAAGGAATTACAAAAACAAATACCCCCATAGCAAAATACGGAACTATGACAGAAAAGTCTAAAGGTAAAGACACTACAACAGGGCATTGGGAATTTATGGGATTAATTAACGAGAAGCCTTTTGCGACATTTCCGCAAGGTTTTCCTGAAGAATTGATTAATAAATTCATAAAAGAAACCGGATGTAATGGGATTTTAGCCAATATTCCGGCAAGCGGTACGGCTATTATTGAAAAATTAAATGAAGAACATCACAGAACAAAATTCCCTATAATATACACAAGTGCAGACAGCGTATTTCAAATTGCACTGGATACGGACTTAATTCCGCTTGAAACATTATATAATTGGTGTGAAATCGCAAGGAAATTACTTGATGAAGGTAACTACAACGTTTCCAGAGTAATTGCCCGCCCTTATAAAATCATCGACGGAAAACCGACAAGAATTTCAAAAGACAGAAGAGATTATTCAATGGTACCTAAGCACACCTTACTTAATGATATTAAAGACAGCGGAGCAAAAGTTATCGGAATAGGTAAAATTGAAGACATATTCTCAAAATCAGGAATAACTCATGCGATACACACCGGCTCAAACAAAGAAGGTTTAGAATTGACATTAAAGGCTATAAAGAATGAACTGGATTTGCCTTCAATTGCATACGCTGACTACAAAGAAAAAGAAATGCCGTATGAAATGATTTTCACCAATCTTGTAGATACCGATATGTTATACGGACACAGAAACGATGCTGCCGGCTATGGTAAAGCGATAGAAGAAATTGATACCTACATTCCGTTAATGCAAAATGCAATGACAAACGAAGATTTGCTGATAATTACGGCAGACCACGGCTGCGATCCTTGTGTAGAAGGTACAGACCATACAAGAGAAAAAGTTCCGGTAATTATTTATGACAAAACGGAGCAGGGTAAAGACTTGGGAATTTTAACAGGATTTGACAATGTTGCCAAATTCGTAAGAGAATGGCTATTTTAAACTGTTACTATTTACTAATCAATTCAAGTTTTGTACCCAATTTCGCCGGTGATGTTTGTTTATAACTTACCGGAGCAACATTGTACGTCTGTTTTTCATATAACTTACCACAGAACGAAGTTTTATTCAGTTTTGCTGCCTGTACCCTATCAAGAAATTCTTTATCTTCTTTTAAGAGTTCTGCCGGAGCGGAATAAAGCGTAAGTACATTATCTGTCATTACAATAGGGGTATTGCAATTTACATCTTTTGCCAAATAGTAATTGTCATCTCCGCCGGCATTAAATACATAATATTTATCATTTGGATCGTAAGCATTGTAAAATACCATATCTGTATTTATCCCGCCATGCAAACCAATTAAACCATTTTTACCTTCATTAGATAAATCAATTCTGTTTCCGGCAAGACGAATAGAATTATTATAAGGATCAGTCTTTCTTCTGTAATCATGACTAATTCCTGCGGTATTCATCAATGAAATTACCGCACTGCCATCCGGAGCGTAACGCAGCAACCCTACAACTTTCTTGCCCTGTTCGCTATTCTGCAATTTCAAAAGATACGGAGCGCCGTCATTTAAGGCATGTAAAGCAGGCCTTAAACGAAGAGTGTATATAGCTTCTTTTTGATCTCTGCGTGTTTTTATAAACGGATATTTATCCGCAAAGTCAGGACGATTTGCCGAACGGTTTTTCTGCTTATCATTTTTTGTTTTGCGTTCGTATCCTGTAGCTCCTGTTTCATCTCCGGCGTACATTGTTGGTATCCCCGGACTGTTAATCAAATACTTATCCATACCGAGTGAATTATTCATTGCCGTATCAATCATATCTTTATACGTTTCTTGAACAAGAGCATCTATCGCTTCATCAGAAAAAGCTCCGTAATTATTTTCCGCATATTCTTTGACGACCATATTGATAAGTTTATAAATATCTTCAACCCCGAAATTATCAGGTTCAAAATTTATACCCCTATATCTGCCTGAAGCTAATTCAGCAACAACATTCTTTAATCCGAAAATTATACTGTCTTTTTGCGCAGGATTAATAAGTTCTCTTCCGTGTTCATCCTTACTTCCTGCAATATTATTAACGGAAACTTCAAACGCCTTGTTCAAAGATTCACCTCGGGCAACTGCCATTGGACTTACATATGAAAAATCATAATTTTCGACAGTGTATTCATTCCATTTACTTTTATCAGGATTTAACACCTCATACGCACGTCTTCTAAATTCTTTTTCTTTTGGAGTATAGTTATTATTGAGATTTGCGTAAAATAACTCCATATCTAAAGACAAAACGTGGTTAATTCTTGGCTTATCATGATTATCAACAAACGTGTAAGATTTATTAACGGCATCATAAGGTAAAGTATACAAAAATTCTTCTGCAGACTCGTTAGCCCAACGCTTTGACTCATCAGCCAAATCTTCAAAAGGAGCTCTTCTGAACACATCGAACATTCTGCTATCCTGATTTTCGCCCCAGTCTAAGCCGTCATCAGCTCTTTTGCCGTGTATAGATTCAATATTCGTAAATAACTTCTGGTAATTTGCAACCGCATCTGCGCCGGTTTCTCTCAATAATTTCATTATTATATCGTCTTTATACACGTATTTACCGTCATAGAAACCTTTTTTCCAATTAAAGCGTTCTGAAAGATCACCCTCTCCAAGTTTATACAAATCCACTTCATCAGTAACTTCCGGAACAATATAAATATTTGGATTAACTTTTCTTGTACCTTCCCCTATAGCATTTAATATTCTTATAACTTCATTCCAATTATCGTCAAATCTGTCTGCACCGTTTCTCAGACCATCCATATTTGAAAAGTCTTTGACCGCATCAACCCTTAAATCCATACCGGATTTTGTACGATCTACTATCATCTCCGCCATCTGAAAATCTTTTAAATTTGTACCTTCTATCATTTTATATATTGCATCTACAAGCTGTTTTCTATCTTTTGCAGAAATATTCTTTATACCGGACTTCATCTTTAATATCAAATCTTCAGCTTCATTTTCTTGAGAAGTAGGGTAGATGTGCAAACCTTTCAAAGATTTTTTTCTCATCGACTCATAGTCGTATGTAATACCACCCCTGTCTTTATTGATATGAGACTCAATATCAGGGAATAATCCTTTTACTACCGCAAATTTTGCAATCTCTTGAGTAATAATAGGTAATACGTATTTACCGTAATCTGAAGTATCTCCGCCTTTATTAAGTTTTGAACTTTGCGGAAGTTTGTCGTTAACTTCATCAATTACACTTCTTGCAAAATTATACATTTCACCTGAATACATTCTTGTCGTGGTATTATAAACATCTTCATATTGCGGAGTTAAATGAGGATTACCTTGTTTTAATAAATCTATTCTTGACAGCCCGACTTGTTTTAATTGAGTTGCACGATTTGTTATAAACGGAGTAGAAAATAATGCAAGAATATCTTTGCCAACTTCCGTACTTTCAAGAGGATATGACATCAGACCGCCCAAAATAGTGTCATGGAAATTATCTAAAGATTTTGCACCCTTTAGCAAATAATCATCATTCAAAACATTATAAACAACTTCTCGGGTAACAGGATTGTTATAGGAATTATTCATTTTTCTCGGCAAATTACCGTCTTTTATCTGCTTCTGCAAGAAATCATATGCCTTGTCTGCATCTTTTGTATCCATTCCTCTTAAGGTTTGTGCCACATATAAATTTAATTCCTGATTTGTTTTACCTGTCCAATATTTTAAAGAAGATACCGCATAATCAAGAACCTCTGCACGCTTTTGACGTTTAGTGTAATAAAATTTCTTTCTCTCATCAAGCGGTAAATTCATAGCTTCTTCAATATCTTCAACAGATTGCGCATAATCAAATTTTATTAAATCTACGTTTGCATCCCAAGTATAAAATCCGCCGTCAATTTTATTTTCAAATTCAAACCCTTCAAATTTAGTCAAAATTCTGGTTCCTTCGTATGAATTTACAGGAACAAACGGCTTATGCTGCCTTATTAACGACTTATTTAATTCTTCAAGCCTTTTAATATTGTTTTCGTATGTCTTAAAATTAATAGGAAAAGCATACGTAATAACAGTATCGTTATGATTACCGTATCTCATAGGGTTTGAACCGTTTGGATAATCATATCTGTCAATAAACAAATTAGGGTTGTTTACCTGCTCAGCACTTGCCTGATCTATATTGTACACTTGAACAAATGTAGGAGATTTTTTGTCGTAAGCCGGATTTGTCTCCCAAGAAATATATCCGTTAGCATCTTGCACAGGATTTTTAGGGGCGTTTACAAGTTTATGTCTTATAAACTGAGTTTTTGCACCAAATGCACCTATTTTAGCTGACATATTTTTTAACGGAGCAGCTTTAAACCAATCAAAGAAAACATCCTCAGGACCATGCTGCAATATACTTTGAATATGTATACCGCTGACACCTTCGCTGGTCAACGCTGAATCCATTACTATTGTTTTAGATTTTGCAAAAAGTTCGTTTTGGAATTTTGTGAAATTATCTATATTATCACCGGCAGATGAAAGCTGAAAACCGCTTTCTAACCAGTAACCTACCGCACTTGTTCTATCTCCTGAGGTGTGCGGAAGATAAAATATTCTGTCATAAGGATCAAGCCTTCCTTCTCTAAGCGCCTTATGCACACCCGCTAATGAGCCGCCTACATGGTTTGAAAAATTCTTAAAGGTGTCATAACCTTTTTGAGCATTCGGATTTCTTTCTATCTTTCCGTCTTTACCATATTTCCATGCCACATCAAAGTTATCCGCACTAATCAATACAGCAGAACCAGCCATAGCTGACTGCTTTAATTTTGGGATAACGATATTATACACACCGTCACTGTTAGTAACAAAATCTCTCTTATCAACAATATCACCGGCATCAACCCTAACAATTGCCGGTGCATTCGGATTATCGATAGGTTGAAGTCGATATCTGTATGCAAACGGAGCATCATGAACCTTTCCGAAAATATAATCCAAATATACTTTATTACCTGCCGGTTCTAATTTTACACAATCTGCACCTGTCGTTATATCAATGTATTTTTTCTTAAAGTCATTTGAGTCGTAATTCCCGTTTTTATCAGCCACTACAGGATACACATCAAGATAGCAGTTATACTTTTTTGCATCAAAAGGAAAACTCCATTCATAATATTCATCACCAAATTCATCTTTACGAAGCTCGCTGCCCTTAAATGCCGGCTGCTTTAAGCACTGTAATGTATGATTTAAACTAACTTTCACGACAACTCCTTATACTACACTTATAAAGCTCATCAAGTTGAATTTTTGCCAAAATGATATTCTTTATTAAGAAAATTTTACATAACTATATTTCTGTTAACATTAAAGCATAAAAGATTGCTATTTTCTTTTTTAATTTTATAATAATGGTTGTTAAAAGTACAATTATTTGTACAAAAGCATAGGAGAAGATTAATGCTAATGACAGAAATGAAATGTGATATTAAAGACATTAACCTCGCCGAACAAGGTGAAAACCAGATTGAATGGGCACTAAAGGATATGCCGGTACTCAGAAAAATCAAAGAAAGATTTGAGATTGAAAAACCGTTTAAAGGTTTAAGGTTATCAGCATGCTCACATGTAACAAAAGAAACCGCAGCATTATGCTTAACAATGCAGGCCGGCGGAGCTGATGCAGTACTTGTTGCATCAAATCCTTTGTCAACTCAAGACGACGTAGCCGCAGCACTTGTTAAATACCATAATATTCCGGTATTTGCAGTTGCAGGAGAATCAACAGAGCAATATAAATCTCATATCAGAGAAGCAATTAATCATCATCCGGATTTGATTATAGAAGACGGATGTGATTTAGTTTCAACATTACACCTTGAGCATCCGGAATTGGCTGATAATGTAATCGGTTCAACAGAAGAAACAACGACCGGTATTATCAGACTTCAGGCTATGGAAGCTGAAGGTAAATTAAGATTTCCGGCTGTCGGCGTAAACACAAGTTTGACAAAACACTTATACGATAACAGATACGGTACCGGTCAAAGTTCCATTGACGGTATCTTACGTGCAGCTAACATTTTAATAGCAGGTAAAACAGTTGTTATATCAGGCTATGGCTGGTGCGGCAAAGGTTGTGCATTAAGGGCAAAAGCAATGGGTGCAAACGTCATAGTATGTGAAGTTGATCCATTAAAAGCTCTTGAAGCTGCTATGGAAGGATATAGAGTAATGCCTATAGCCGAAGCGGCTAAAGAAGGTGATTTATTCTTAACTGTAACAGGCGATAAACATGTAGTTGACATTAAACATTTGCTATCTATGAAAGATGGAGCATTTGTTGCAAATGCAGGTCATTTTGACTGGGAAGTTAACGTAGGTGATTTAAGAGCATACGCAACAGAAATCAGACAAATCAGACCAAACCTTGAAGAGTATAAACTTAACAACGGTAAGTCTATATATGTTCTGGCACAAGGCAGACTTGTTAACTTGTCAGCTGCTGAAGGTCATCCGGCAAGCGTTATGGATATGAGTTTTGCAAACCAAGCGTTAGGTATGGAATT
>ONTD01000057.1 GCA_900320675.1 uncultured bacterium | reverse complement strand
AGTTGGCAAGTGGAGATGGAAGATGCCTTTGAATTTACCGAAACTCCCGATCAGATGCGTGCCATAAATGAAGTAAAGGCAGATATGGAAAGTGAAAACCCGATGGACAGATTGATCTGCGGGGATGTTGGATTTGGCAAAACAGAAGTTGCCATGCGTGCGATTTTTAAAGCTATAACTTCAGGTAAGCAAGCGGCAGTTATTGTTCCTACTACTATTCTTGCACTTCAACATTTTCAAACAATGTCCGAAAGATTTTGCCCGTTTGGAGTAAAAGTCGAATTACTTTCACGGTTCAGAACTTCAAAGGAACAGAAAGAAACTATCAAACACCTTGCCACAGGTGAATGTGATGTGGTGATAGGTACGCACAGGCTTTTGCAAGACGGAATAGTCTTTAAGGATTTAGGTTTGCTTGTAATAGATGAAGAACACAGGTTTGGAGTGCGTCATAAAGAAAAATTAAAACAGTTGAGAGAAAATATTGATATAATCACAATGTCGGCTACCCCTATTCCAAGAACTTTATATATGTCATTATCCGGAATTAAGGACATGTCTGTAATCAATACTCCGCCTAAAAATAGGTTGCCGATTAAGACCTATGTCGGCGGATGGAATGAGAATATGGTGAAAAATGCCATAATACACGAATTAGACCGTGAAGGGCAGGTATTCTATTTATACAATAGGGTAGAAACAATTGAGGAATTTAAATTCAGGCTGCAACAGCTTGTTCCGAATGCAAGAATTGCTGTCGGGCATGGGCAGATGGATGAGAAACAATTGGAGCAGGTTATAATTGACTTTTCCAATCACGAATACGACATATTATTGGCTACAACGATTATTGAAAACGGCATAGATATCCCGAATGCAAATACTATGATAATTCATGATGCTGATAAGTTTGGACTTGCGCAGATGTATCAGCTTAGAGGTCGTGTCGGAAGAAGTCAGCGGCAGGCATATTGTTACTGTTTCTATAAGCAAACGAAGGAAATGACAAAGGATGCAATCCAGCGATTAAAGGCGATTAAGGAGTTTACGACTCTTGGAAGCGGATACCAAATTGCTTTAAGAGATGTTGAAATCCGAGGAATAGGAAATATTTTGGGTACAAAACAGCATGGACATATGATTAATGTTGGTTTTGATACGTATTGTCAACTGCTGGAAGAAACCGTTCAGGAACTTCAAGGACAACATATTGACAGTAAAGTGGAAACTGTTGTGGATATTAATGTAACGGCGTTTATTCCGGATGAGTGGGTAGGCTCAAAAGAACAGAAAATGATAGAATATAAACGTCTGGCTGATGTAAAAAATGATGTAGAATTAGATTATATTACAGAAGAGTGGAAAGACCGTTTTTCTGCTCCGCCAAAATCCGTTGATAATTTAATAAAACTGATAAGAATAAGACTTGCTGCAAGTGATGTCAAAATATCACTTATAAGGGAGACGTCAGATAATATAAGGATATATACACCATACACCCAGCCGGAGTGGAAACTTATCCAGCCGCATTTGCCTGCGGAAATTTTAAAACGTATTAAATTTACAACTGCTCCTGCTTCTTGCAGAGAAGGTGTATCTATACTCTTGCTTAACAATTCTTATATGAATTTTGATGAAATATTTAACATTTTAATTGATTTGTTTTATTATATACGTAAAGTTAGTAACGAATACTCAAAATAAAGAAAGAGAGAAATTGATGAAGGGAAAAAATTTACTAGTTACTTTGGCTGTTTCAGCAGTGCTATTTTCCGGCTGCGGCTTAAAGGGCAGTCAAACAATTATTAAGGTTAATGATACAAATATTTCTCAAGCCGAATTTAATAAACGACTTGATCAAGAAGCTCAAAATGTATTGAACAGTCCTTTGAAAGTGAATATTAAGGATGAAAAAAATCAGTTTATGTTTAATCTTGTAAAAGGCAGAATTGTAAGCAACTTGATTGTAAACGCACTGCTTGATGAAGAGATGACAAAACGTAATATAAAAGTTACTAATGCTGATTTGGAAGAGGCGATAAAAGTAGTTATTGATAAGGTCGGTTCAAAAGAAAATTTGGATAAAATCCTTAAACAAAACGGAGTTACTGTTTCTCAGTTTAAAAATGATTTGAAACAAGAAGTTAAAATCAAAAAATTAGCAGAAACTCTCGGAAATTCAGATGTTTCTGATGCTGAAGCAAAAGATTTCTATAACAAACATATTGATAGCTTTAAATATCCTGATAAGGTTAGAGCTTCACATATCTTGATTGCGGTAAATCCTGAAGAAATTCGCGAAATTATCAAGTCAGATTCTGCAAATTCAAAACTTACCGATGCTGAAATCAGTGCAAAAGTTGCAGAACAGATTAGAGCAAAAGAGGCTAAGGCAAAAGAATTGTATAACAAAGCAAAACAAGATCCTTCAACTTTTGCACAGTTAGCTAAAGAAAATTCTGATGATACAGTGTCTGCTCAAAGAGGCGGTGATTTAGATTTCTTTGCTAAAAATGAAATGGTTCCGGAGTTTGCACAGGCTGCGTTTGCAAATAAACCTGAAACTGTTGTCGGACCTGTTAAGACTCAATTCGGTTACCACATTATTTATGTAAAAGATAGAATGGCTGCAGGTCAAGAACCTTTTGAAAAGGCTAAAAACAAGATTAAGCAAATGTTATCAAATGAAAAGCAGCTTAGTCAGGTTGATAATTTAGTAGAATCTTTAAAGAAGAATGCTAAAATCGAGTATGTAGACAAATCATATGATCCAGAAGAAATACAGAAAACTATTCAGCAAAATATAATGCAAAACAATCCGGCTGCACAGAAGGATAAAGATAAGAAATAAAATATCAACTTTAAACCTAATAAAAGACCTCGACTATACGTCGAGGTCTTTTGGTTTATTTGTTTTATAAAATTTTAAAAGATCTTGTACGGATTTAAAATATTTTGCGGATCAAATGTCTGTTTAATTGCACGCATATAGTTAAGAGCAATTCCGTTTACCGATTGATTAATGAATGGTCTTTTATCTGCCCCGATGCCGTGTTCTCCTGAAATTATTCCGCCAAGGCTTGTTGTTAAATCATAAATTTCAGATTTAGCCATTTTGTACCTGTGGTATTCATCTTCGTTTCCGTAATCAATCGGAATTTGCGGGTGTACGCTGCCATCTCCTACGTGTCCAACCAAACACGCTTCCAAATTATATTTTTTGCATATCTTTTGTATTCCGCTAACTAACAGAGCAAGTCTTTCTCTTGGAACAATGACATCGTCTGTTGTTACGTTAGGTTTTAATTTTGCGCATGCTCCCATTGAGGACCGTCTTGCCTGCCAGATTTTATTGTATTCTTCTTCGTTATTTGATATTTGAATTGATGATGCTCGATTAGCTTCTAAAATTTTTGATATGATATCTTGTTGGTATTCTATCGAATTTTTAAACCCGTCTATTTCAATCACTAAGGCGGCATCTTTATCCAATAACAGTCCGATTGGATAGAATTTTTCAACAGTAGTTATAGCATTTTTGTCCATAAAATCTATGGTTGCAGGTGCAACTTGTTTTGCAATAATCTGATTAACCGCTGAAATAGAGTCTTCTACCGTGTCGAAGTATGCCATTATTACCTTTTTGTCTTCCGGTTTTGGAATAAGTTTTAAGGTTGCCTCGGTAATAATCCCAAGTGTTCCCTCAGAACCTACAAACAGTGAAGTTAAGTTGTAGCCGGCAGCATTTTTTACCGTATCAGAACCGGTATACATAATTTCACCTTGTGCCGTAATAACTTCAAGGTTTAGTATATAATTTTTGGTGGAGCCGTACTTAAATGTTCTGGCACCACCTGATGACTGTGCAATACTTCCGCCAATAGTTGATACCATAAGGTTAGAAGGATCGGGAGGATAATATAATCCTATTTTTTCCGCTTCTTTTTGTAACTCTCCCAATATAACCCCCGGTTGAACTTTTGCGGTCATATTTTCTTTATTAATTTCTAAAATTTTATTCATCTTAGAAAAGTTTAAAATTATTCCGCCATGTTCAATACGGCAGGCTCCGACGGTATT
>ONTD01000027.1 GCA_900320675.1 uncultured bacterium | reverse complement strand
GTCTCGAGATTTTGGACAGCTTTTTCTATAATTTCGGGTTTTGCTCCTATAAATGCTACAGATTTTGATTTTTCATAAAAAGTTTTGACTAATTGCTTTGCAAACTCAATTCCGGCAATCCTCTTTACGTTATGCCCCAGAATTTTTAATCCTATTTCAACTCCTATACCATCAGGTATAACTAAATTCGCATTTTTTATAATATTCTTAAACTCTGAATTAGATTTTGCACATTGAATCATTTCAGGATTAATAGTAACAACAATTCCCTTATGTTCGTATATGTAGTTGATAGCTTCATCAAAAGAGAAACTGTCAACATCAAATCCTTGTAGTTTTACTGTCTTTCTCTCCATAATTGAATTATATTCCAATTCTCCCTATTTGTAAATCATTTATATTAATGGGATACTATACGTTTATATCGTCAGGCAGTTCCGGAATTTCTTTGTTTATTGAAATTCCTAAATCTTGTATTTTTTCAAGTTGACTCAAAATACTGCCCTTCCCCTGAAGTTTAACAAGGCTTGAATCCAGCCCTGAACGAACTTTTTTTATATCTGCCAAAAGATTTGCAAATTTGTCAATCATTGCGGTGCATAATCTTGAAATTTCCAAGGCATTCTTGTTTTGTCTGTCCACAACGTGAAATGCATTGATAATTTTTAATGCCGCAAGTAATGTGGAAGGTGATACCGGCATTATTTTGTTTTTCCAAGCTAAGTCCCACAAATCACAGTTGTCGCAAAACATCACCGAATAGCAGCTTTCTATCGGAATAAACATTAATACATAATCAGGAGAGCTTTCTTCAGTTGAGTAATCTCTTTTTGCCAATCCTGATATATGAGCTTTTGTAGAAGTTATAAATTCTTTTTTAAATTCTTCTTTTTCAAATTCTGATTCGGCATTTAGGTAATTATCCCAAGATGATATAGAGGTTTTGGCATCTATAAATACACACCTGCCTTCCGGTAAATATACCGTAGCATCAGGTCTGCCTTCTGTAATATTTTCTTGAAGTTTATATTCATCCCCTTTTCTTAATCCGGAAGATTCTAATACTTTTTCCAAAACAATTTCACCCCATTTACCTTGCGTGCGGTTATCTGATTTCATTACGCTTACAAGTGAATTAGTGTCTTTCGATATTTTGCTGCCGGCTTCAATGAATTGTTTAATATTCAAATCAAACTTTGTAAAATTTTCTGATTCCTGTCTAAAATTAGCCTCATTTCGTTTTTCGTATATTTCCAACTGATCACGAAAACGTTTAAAAAATTCGTCTAATTTTTCTCCCGCCTGGTTTGAAAATTGCGATGAGTTATTTTGAAATACTTTGTTTGCGGTACTTTCAAAATATGATTTCATAAGTTCTAAGGAAGAATTATTGCTCTTTTGTGTGTGTATGTACGCTATAAAAAACGGTATAAAAACGGCAGCTGCTCCGCAGCCAAACCCTATTAAAAACGTTGATAAATTCATAATCTTTCTCCTAATCCAAATACATTATACCATAAAGCAAACGTATTATATGATTTTGAAAAATTTAGACTAAAAAGCTTAGTTGCCAAAAAATCAATCTGAAATATCAACCATGCCCAAAAGCATGATGTAGACATGGATTTAGGGATTTCGTCAATCGATAGATTTAAATCAGTAATTCATGCTTTACAACTTAAAACATCAATCGGGGCATGGATGTAAAACTCATCTCGAAAAAGTAGTATGTAAAGTGTAGAGGACAGATACTTAATTTTAAAATAAAAGGGGAACATATGAGAGAGTTTAAGAAAAAGGCAAGAATTTTATTGGTTGATGATAATTCTGAGCATCTTAGGGGTATTAAAGAATTAATTACGTTAGAAACCAATTATGATGTAGTGGGGACTACGACAAGTGCCAATGTTGGTATAAATCTTGTTAAAAAGTACCGTCCAGAAATAGTTATAATGGATGTTAATCTTCCTGAAAAAGACGGCTTACAGGCAATTCAAGAAATTGAAAAGCTCGGTTTGGATACTAAAGTTCTTGTATTAAGCGGATATGATGATTCTGATTTGATATTCAGAGCAATGAAGATAGGTGCAAGGGGTTATGTCTTAAAAACTATGTCGTCAGCTCAATTGGTTTACGCTATAGAAGAAATTCTTTCCGGTAAATTCTATTTGCCGTCAGCTCTTTCTTCAAGATTTTTTGATTATTTTCAACAGTCATTCAGAGAAGAAACAAGTGCTTCAAATGAAGAAAATCTGTTGACATACTTAACATCAAGGGAAGAAGAAGTTTTGGAATTGCTTACTCAAGGTAATAACTACAAGGGTATTGCAGGAAAATTATTTATTTCGGAAACTACAGTTAAGACACACGTAAATAATATCTTCCAAAAACTTCAGGTAAATGACAGAACACAAGCAGTTTTATATGCTTTAAATAACGGATTCGGCAAAAAAGTGAGAGCAAAGCTCTCCGCATAGGTAAAGAGCGCAGTATAGCAGTTATATAAACAGATAAGGGGATAGAGTGTGGTCGGTATAATTCCGGCAAGTATTAAAAGAGGTTCGATCGGATTTTCGGTCAAACCTCTATCATTAAGAAGAGGTGTATTTTGTATACAGATAATATTGAAAAAAGAGTAAGATATATCGGTCATGAAATAAGAAACCAACTTTCAATTTGTGATATTTACAGTGAAATTATAAGAAAGCATTTGGCAAAATCAAACATAGAAAATCCTTCTATTGAAAATGCTTTGAATTGTATCCAAAGTGCCGTAAAATTAATTGGAAACAACCTTATTGACTTAAAATCAATTGACAATTCTCAGATTAGGGTGTTTAATTCATCAAAATTTATAAAAGAATGTGTCGAGCTTTCCGTAGTATATTCTCAAAATAAGAAAATATCATATGTTGCGGATGATATTACGGATGTGTTAATTAAGGCTGATGATAATAAATTAAAAGGCTGTTTGATTAACATATTAAAAAATGCGGCAGAATCAATCGATAATTCCGGTATCATAGAGTTTCAAACAAAAGAAGATGAAAATTTTCTATATATATATATTTCAAATACCGGTAATCCTATACCTGATAATATCCAGAGAGAAATTTTTGACGACGGATTTACGACAAAGAACAGCGGTTCCGGTGTCGGGCTATTTTTATGTAAATCAAATCTGAATAGTATGGGTGGAGATATTACTCTTAAGGAATCAAATTCTAAACATACTGTTTTTGAAATTAAGATTCCTAAAGCAAATATTTGAGTGCTCTCTTAAAATACTTGAAATATCTTTTTAATTCATATATTATTTTCATAACTCAATTTAATGTAAAGGAATTATGATGGATAAAAATGTTATATGTATAAAGTGGGGTACGAAATTTGGTTCAGAGTACGTAAATCGTTTATATAGGATGGTTGAAAAAAACTTAAGTATACCTCATAGATTTGTATGTTTTACTGATAATGCGGAAGGGTTAACGGACGGAATAGAGGTTAGAGAACTTCCTCCGTATGAAGATAACACCGCAATAGGAGATAAAGGTTGGCGCAAATTATCTCTTTTCAACGAACAGTTAGCTGATTTAAAAGGTACGGCGTTGTTTTTGGATTTGGATATTGTAATCAGGGAGAGTCTTAATCCGTTTTTTGAAGCGGAAGGTGATTTCTTGATTGTTAAGGATTGGGATTTTCCTAAAGATATTATAGGAAATTCTTCAGTATTTAGATTTGAAGTCGGAAAGTATCCTGATGTGTTAACAGATTTTTATAAATTAGGAAATGATATAAGAAAAGAATATAAAAATGAGCAGGCATATTTATCTTATGCAATGTATAAGAAAGGCATTTTAAAATATTGGGAATCTTCTTGGTGTGT
>ONTD01000155.1 GCA_900320675.1 uncultured bacterium | reverse complement strand
GCTCGGCTTACGCCTCGCAATAAACGGAACCGCTCACAACAAAAACGAAAACTGAACGTTTCCGTTTATTGTTGTTCGACTTTCGCTACGCTCATTCCTTTGCTCGGCGTATAAAAAAAAGCCGCCTTGCGACGACTTATCTGTGTAAAAGGTTAATGTGTAGGAGAAAATAAAGAAAATGGTTATATCTCCTTTATTCCACATTTCACCAATTTTTAAACATATATTTCATATATATTTTACATATCTTTACAATATACTACTTTTCTCTTTTTTCCGGATTGGCTGTACCTGTCTCTATACCTGCCACACATAGTGCTATAGGTACAAATTTTGATACTATGTCCCCTAACGGACTATTTGATGCCATCAATGTTATTGCTAAACATACATCGTCTATGTGTGGTGCAAAATCTGTTATTCTTATTCCTCGCTCTGTCTTTTTGCCGGTAAAATGCTCATTTAACTTGTTTGATACCTTATTTCCGGCAATTATTCCGGCCGCTAAACTTGAACCGCTTATCAATGTAGGGCATAAAATTTTCAATACCTTATTTGATTGTATATATTTTGAAATATTCTGTAATCCTGTGTGCTTTGTCTTCTTTAATGCCAAATCCTCAAATTTCTTATATGCCATCGTTGGTAATGCAACAAATGATAACGGAATTGTTATGTCGCCGATTAGCTGATTTACTGCTTCTTGAAATTTATGTGTCATATTTTCTTTTTTATCAAATAATGCTCCGCCCGTAAGCCCGCCGGCTACAGAACCTAAGCCTATTCCCATTATCTCTTTCCAGCCGAACTTCATTATCTTTTCATCAGGTCTATTCTCATCAGTTATCTTAAATATTGCCCAATCTTTAATAGGTGTCTTTTTTATGCTGGATGGTTTCAATGAAAATCCTTGACTTTTCGCTATTAGAGCAAGCGATGTGGCTACACCGATTGCAGAGGTTAACGCAACTTTTGCCTTTAGGTTTTTTGGGGTATTATCATTACTATTACTTTGTTTGTTCGTTGTTACAGGTGCTATTTTATTTGTTATGGGTTGTATTGTCATATATTTTTCCCTTTGTTTCCATTATAGCAAAAACAATCAATAAAAAACATTGTTAGTTTTCCATAAAAATTTAACATATCTTAAAAAGTTTTAATTGTAACATTTTTGTAAATATTTTTTCGGTAAAAGCAAAATTTTATCTTTAGCGTGTTTATATGAAAAAGTAAAGATCGGAAACTAATAAGATATGCCTATAACTATAAAACCCGCAAATATTTACACCCCTAAAACAAGTCATAAGTTTATGAAAAGTATGGCAAGTGGGGGCTTGGCACGTTTTATAGCTTTGGAAGCCTTTGTTGAAACAGGTAGAACTTATCAGGCATATAAGCGTGGCGGGTTTGATGAAGGTAGAGAAAGAATTACCGAAGAATTTACCGGTGCAGTTTTTTGGCTTAGCGGAGTTAAAGTTTTTAATAAAATAAATGATAAAATAGGAAAACGCTTGCTAAATATGCGTACGGCTGACTTTGACTTAGGTAAAGACAGTGCAAGAGATACTATTGCAAACTTTATTCATAAGGAAAGAAGCACAAAAGATGCGGCTAAAAAATTCACTGAAAATGATATTGCAAAATTTAAATCTGCAAAACTTATTGTAAGTATTTTGATGGCTAATGCTATGATTGGATTTGTTGTTCCTAAAATTAATCAGGCGATTACAAGATATTATCACAGGAACGACAATGCACTGCCTAAACTTGAAAATAATGTTTTACCAAATACAAATCCGGATAATTCACTTCACTTGAAAGATTTTGTGGAGAAGTCTAAAAAGGATTCAAATGCCAAAAAAGATGTTTCTTTTGGCGGTATGAATCTTATGTCCTTAGCATATAATCTTGAACATAATACTACTTGGCAATTACTCGCTACTGATGTTGGTACTGCTACCGGACGTACGATTAGTGCAAGAAATAATAATGAGCGCCGTGAAATTCTGTTCAGAGATTTATCTTCAATAATATTCTACATGTTCAATATGCCTCTGGTTAATATGTTGTTGAATAAGCTGGAACAACCTGACGGTAAATCCGGAAGAGGTTCAAGAGTTGATTCTATGAATGCTGATTATGCTACCGATTTAATGAAACAAATTGTGAAAGAAAATGGCGGAAACATTGAGGCTAAATTGTTGGCTGAAAAGATGTTTGGCGAAAATCCTGAGTTCAAACTGCCTAAATCTGTTTCGGATAAATTCAAGGATGGATTTATGACTCTTGAAGAATTTAAGAAAGAAATTCCAAATATTGTCTCAGCTGATGAGATATCCAAATTCACCAAGATTGCGGAACAAATGGCTGAATTGCAGCCGACTGTTAAAGATGAAGCAAGAATTACCCTTGATCAGGCTGAAAGAGTATTTAAAGGCGGATATCTAAATAATCCGGAATTTCTCAAAAATCTGTATGAATTGTCGTTTGGCAAGAATAAGAAAACAAATCTTGCTAACTTCCTCAATCCGTATAAGTTTATTTCTTGTTCGGAAATTGAAGGTGTCGACGGTGATTTAAAATACTATGTAGAACAAATTATTAAGAAAGCTGAAAAGTCCGGCAAAAAAATATCGGAAGATATTCTGACAAAAGCTTCAAAAGCTAACTTCAGATTTAATGTTCTTAACTGGGGTACAGGTTTTGCTATATCTGCCCTATTCCTGTCAACATTAATCCCAAAAATGCAATACTGGTTGACAAAACGTATTACAGGTAAGGATGAATTTCCGGGAACGGCTGAATTTAAAAAACAAAACGAGACTAAGTAAAATTATTTATTAATCTGTTGAGAAAATGTCTCGGATGTCGTCCATTGTAAGTGATTTTACAATGTTTCTGTCGACTGAAATTACACTGTCAACGAGGTCTCGTTTAACGGTTTTAAGTTTTTGAATTTTTTCTTCAACCGTATTTTTAGTGATTAATCTATATACAAATACCTTTTTAGTCTGACCGATACGGTATGCACGGTCTGTCGCCTGATCTTCTACCGCCGGATTCCACCACGGATCATAGTGGATAACATAATCTGCTCCGGTTAGATTTAATCCTGTTCCGCCGGCTTTCAAGCTGATTAAGAATATAGGGATGTTACTGTTATTGAACCTTTCAACAGCTGCTTGCCTGTCTTTTGTCTTTCCTGTTAAGTATTCGTAATCAATTCCTTCACGTTCCAGCCAGTCTTTGATTAAGTCCAGCATATTTACAAATTGGCTGAACAAAAGTACTCTGTGTCCTTCTGAAATTATTTCTTCTAAAAGAACTTTTAATTTTTCAAATTTACCGGAAGACATTACATGTTTAACATTTTCTTTGTCGTATAGTCTTGGGTGGCAGCATATTTGACGCAGTCTGAGTAATGCGGAGAATATTGACAATCGACTCTTTTCAAGTCCGTTTTGTTCAATACTCTTGAATAATTCTTCTTTTGTACTGTCAAGAACTTGTAAATAGAAGTCTTTTTGTTCATCTGTCAATTCGCAGTATGCTATGTTTTCAACTTTATCAGGCAGGTCTTGTGCAACGTCTCGTTTCATACGACGTAATATGAATGGGAATATTTGTAATTTCAGACGCTTTTCAACTGTTTTATCCTGTCGTTCCATAATAGGATTAACATATCTGGAATTGAATTCTGCAGCTGAAAGTAAAAATCCCGGCATTAAGAAATCAAATACTGACCACAATTCTTCTAATTTGTTTTCTATAGGAGTACCGGAAAGTGCAAGTTTGTGCTGAGACTGTAATTTCTTTACTGCTTGTGCTGTTTGAGACATTGCATTTTTAATATTCTGGGATTCATCAAGAATAATATATCTGAAGTTTATGTCTTTTAATTTATCAATGTCTCGGCGAATTAATGCGTAACTTGTTATTACAACGTCATATTCCGGTATTTTCTTGAATAAACTTCTTCTTTCTGTTCCTGAGAGTTTTAAACATGTTAATTCAGGTGCAAATTTTTGAATTTCACATTCCCAGTTAAATACAACTGTTGTCGGGCATATAACTAATGTTGGCATTGCACCGTCAGTTTCTTTAGCTTTTTGCAATACTGTCAGAGCCTGTAACGTTTTACCAAGCCCCATATCGTCTGCAAGAATGCCGTTCAATCCGTATTTATACATAAACCATAGCCAGCCGTATCCTTTAAGCTGATATTCACGGAAAGTTGCAATAGAATTTTTTGGCAATTCCAATCCGGTATCAGGTGAGAATGTCGACATCTGTTCCCAAAATTCTTTAAATTCATCACTGAGAACAAGTTCTACACTTAAATTTTTTAACTCTGAGAGTAAACCTGCTCGGAATGTTTTTACAATAAATTTGTTTTCGTCATTTCTGTAAACATCAAAGGAGTTAAACGCTCTCATCATAGAGTATATATCTTGTGCCGGAAATTCAACAAATCCCAAACTTCTTATTCTTGCGTATTTTTCACCGCTCTGGATAGTTTCATAAATCTCATCAAAATCTATAATTTCTTCGCCGGCTTGTCCGTATAATTGAATTTCAAAGCTGTCATGGGATTCTTTTGAAAAGTCGATTTTTGCACATAATTTAAACGGATTATCCATGAGTTTAAAGAAATTCATATCATCTTTTTCTATAAACTTCCATCCTTCTCCGGCTTGTTTTATGTAATAGTTATAAAAATCTATTGCGTTCTCTTTTTCCAATGCAAGGTTATTTGTCTGCATTGGAACAAAACGGCAGGCAAGCAGCATCGCATATGCTTCCTGTTCGTGTTTGTAGTTCCGTTTTATCCAATAAACTAAATCTTCCCCCGGTTTTTTTATTGATATATACGGTGATTTTTCTGTTTGTTTGCTAAAAGGAACTCTTACTCCGTCATATTCAAATTCCAATTCCGCTTTTAGTGATTGGTCGTAATCTATGCCAAGCGTAACCACATTTAGTGGCGGACGTTCTTCCAGCATTAATTTAGAGATACTTTCATCTATATTAACTTCCATAATCTCTCTCAGTTTAGGAAGTTCTTCGTATATAAATTTCCCGCCGTCAGCATCTTTTAAATCAGTGAATGATGCTTTTAAGAGATTTTGCGGAACAGATTGCATTGCAATATTTGTCTGGAAGATTATATTTTTGTATCTCCCCCATTTCAAGTGTCTGGAGAAGTAGCGTACTTCTTCAAACGGGTATACATCATCTTTATCAGGTCTTTTCCACTCTAATGATAATAAAATTGTTGCGCCTTGCCCTTGGGATGAATTTACATTCAGGACAAGCTGCCATTCTTCATCAACAAATTTTAATCTTTCTTTCGTTTTTTCATCTAAAACTTCGTCTGCCATTTTCAAAAGCGGAAACATAGGTCCGAATTTTGTTATAGGAATGTCGTACCAGCCGGCTTTTTTATCTTGGCGGGATATTGTTAACAATTGTTTGAATATCTCTAATTCTACTTTTTGAGAATTATTTAATACAAAATTTTTATCTTGCTTTTGGGTTTCAATTAGTGCCCTTAATATATTTTCAATCTGCCTTACTATCTTGCCGGTCTCTCTTGAACGGACCAGAATTGAGAAAAAGTTGGCTTTTCTTTTCGGATTGAAGTGGAAGATGTAACTTCCTTGCGGTTCTTCTGTGAGCGTTGTATTTTCATCAGGGAAGTTTGGTTCTATTCCGAATTTTGTTTCAAGCCAATCTTCGTAGGCGTGTTCATCAATGGCCTTTAGTCCGACAGCAACGGCATGTTTACACCATTCTTCTTTCAGAGGACAGTTACACCGTGCTTCCACTTTGTTTTTCTTGAAAATTAAATCGGTTTTGTAGTGGTCCTGAAAATTCCCTTTAACTTTTCCCATGTAGAAATTCTTTTCAGGATAAGTATCGAATACCATATCTTTCAAATGATACTCGTAACCGCGTCTCCAACTGCCTGCGGTTGCTCTGTCCTTTATATATTTGTAATTAAATTCTTCCGAACCCATCAATCTCTTTCAGAGTAACACTATCTAACATTCAGGGAATAACTGCTTCATATAGGTCAAAACCTATAACCCCTGTCAGCAAATTTAGTGTAGCATAATTTATTTTTTTTTGCAAGTATTTAGTTATATTTTATGGTACAATTCATTTGATAGCAGAGGAATTTAAAATGAAAACAATAAAGCTTACAAAAATGCAAGGTCTTGGAAATGATTTTGTAATTATTGATTATAGTGAATATGAAAAAACCGGTATGTCAATGTCTGATTTAGCGGTAAAAGTTTGCGACAGACATTTTGGTGTAGGTGCAGATGGTATGTTTATTCCAAATCTTAGTACAAAAAATACTGATATCGGATGGTATTTTTATAATAATGACGGTACTACAGCACAGATGTGCGGGAATGGAATAAGATGTTTTGCAAAATATGCTTTTGAAAAAGGGCTGGTTGATAAAAAGAAATTCACCGTAGAAACTCTTGCCGGAGTTATTACTCCGGAAATACTTGAAGACGGTATGATAAAGGTTGACATGGGGGCTCCTATTTTGGAAGATAAAAAAATCCCGTTTAACGGAGAAAGAAGTATTTCTGTTTTGGATAAAGAATTTATTATTAACCCTGTGTCTATGGGAAATCCGCACTGTGTAATCTTCGTAAATGGAGATACGATGGATTATGCAAAGACATACGGGCCTCAAATTGAAGTTCATCCGTACTTTCCCGAAAAGACAAATACCGAATTCGTCCGTATTATATCTAAAAATGAGGTAGAGATGAGCGTTTACGAAAGGGGCTGCGGTATTACACTGGCATGCGGAACCGGTGCTTGTGCTACTCTGGTTGCTTGTATTTTAAATAACTTAACAGAAAATAAAATAAAGGTTAACCTTCCTGGTGGGGCTGTATATATTGAGTGGCAAGGCTCTGCGGAAAATATAAATGAGCATGTCTATATGCTTGGTCCTGCCGAATATAGTTTTGTTGCAGATTACATCTTGTAATTAAAACTTGTTTCATGGTAAGATTTACACATAACAATTAAAAGGAGAAATATAAAAGATGAAAAATTATGAATTATTGACTATCTTCAAGCCAAATTTGGATTCGGAAGAAGTAGATAAAGCTATTGCTAAGATTAGTGAAGTTATTTCCGGTTTTGGCGGTAAAGTTGAATCAGAAGAAAAAATTGGCAGAAAAAAACTTGCTTATGATATTCAAAACTTTAGAGACGGTTTCTTCTATACTGCAGTATTGAGTTTGCCGGCTGATAAGGTTGCTGAATTCAGAAGACAATTGAGATTGAATGATTCAATTATCAGAACAATGTTTATGGAAGCTTCTGAAAAGGTTTCTGCTTAAGTCCCGAATAACGGATGATTTCAACAAGGAGAGTGAAAAATGTCATTAGCTAAAGCAGTAGTTACCGGAACAATATTTAGAGCTCCGGAAAAAAGATTCACACAAAATAATATTGCAGTATCATCTTTTGTCCTAAATATTGGCGAAAGAGAAGAAATGCTTATTCGTGTTATTTCAAGAAGAACCGGCTTAGATGAAATTGTGTCCGGTTTGAATAAGGGTGATAAAGTTCTTGTTGAAGGCAGACTTCAGACAAATACGGTTAAAGCGGATGACGGTTCCGAGAAGCGGATTTTTGAAATTGATGCCGCAACTATCGAGACTTTTAGCGGCAGCTCTTCAACAGTATCTTCTTCAGGCAGTTCAAATTTTGGAACCGAAGAAGTTGTATCTATTGAATCAGATGATTTTTCTGAGGCATTGATTGACGGAGATGAAATTCCGTTTTAACAAGAATAATTGCTGTAAGTACAGTGATTAGTTGTAAAAATGTAAAAACTATAAGTAAAATAAGGCTAGAAAGGCAAAATTAAAAAATGGCAAGACAGAACGAAACAGATAAGAAAAAACGTAAAAATTGCAGTCTTTGCGGTGATAAGGTTGAAGCTATCGACTACAAAGATGC
>ONTD01000195.1 GCA_900320675.1 uncultured bacterium | reverse complement strand
TATATTTATTATTTATCTCTGAAGTAATTTTAAGTGCTTCTTGACTATATTTGTGGAAAAGCTCAAACAAATCGGAACCTGCCACGATGTTTGTTTGTTTTGCCATCAATTCACGAAATTTTTCAGTTGACATACTATCTGACATAAAACCTCTTTTAATCTATCTTACTCATAAATTTTGGATAAAACGTAATTTTACCTTACTTTAATGCTTTCATCCATATATTTAATTAAAGGATAAATAAAGAATTCAATAATTCTTCTCTTCCCGATTTTTATTTCATTGGTAGTTGACATACCGTATTTAATTGTTTGTTCTTTACCCTCAACAAGGAGCGTAGTATTTTTAGGTTCAATAAATACCTCATAAACAGGTCCTAAATGTTCATCCTCAATACTGTTTGGTGAAACAACAGTAACAACCCCGTTTAGAATTCCGTATTTTTGGAAATTATAAGTATCTACCTTTATTGAAACCGGCATACCGACTTCAATAAAACCCACATCCTGATTTAGCACCTTAGCTTTAATCTGTTTTTTTGCATCTTTAGGAACAACAGTCATAATTTTTTCAGCCGGAGTAACAACCCCACCCACAGTATGAACAAACAAAGTATTAACAAAACCCTCAATAGGAGATCTTAATATTTGCTTTTGTTTTTCAATTTGAATTCTTTTGTTCCTGATCTCAGCTAATGAAGCATTCATCGCCCCAATTTGATGGAATAATTCCGTAGACTCTTTAACCGCATCATCATATCTTGACTGAGGTATTATATCTCGTACAGACTCAAGCCTATTTTTTGAAGCAGACGCTACAGCATATCTTGAACGGGCGGAGGCGATTTCTTGAGATAATCGAGCCTCTTCCTCTCTAAGATTATTAAGCTCTAAACCCGGCTCATATTCAGCCGGAGAAACAATTGCAACAATTTCATCCTTATGAACATAATCGCCTTCTTTTACGGAAATAGTCGTAACCACACCTTTATCAAGTGATTGAATAACTTTTTCTTCACCTGTCGGAATTATTTGCCCCCGAGCAGTAACAACAATATCAACCTTACCGAAATACATCCATAATCCGGCTACTAACATAAACACAATTATTAACCAAAAAATAGTATTACCAATGGGATTAAGCGGTGCTTCCTCAATTTCTGCCAGAATAGGTTTGAATTCATGCGCATCATCTTCTTTTGGTATTATAAAATTTAAAATTTTCTCTGTTATTTTCATTACAACCTCTTAGTTCATTTGAGCCAAATACAATTTTTTGTAGTATCCATCGTGATTAATAAGTTCATCATGAGTTCCTACTTCAACAATTTTACCGTCATCAAAACATACAATTTTATCGCAATCTTTAATCGTAGAGAGTCTATGAGCAATGATAATTGTCGTTCTGCCTTTAGAAATCATCGCCATATTATCTCTGATAATTCTTTCAGACTCGTAGTCCAAAGCTGAAGTTGCCTCATCAAAAATTAAAATTCTCGGATTTGAAATAAGCGCACGAGCGATTGCAATACGTTGCTTCTGACCGCCCGATAAAGAAGATCCTCTTTCTCCGACTTCCGTATCGTAACCTTTTGGCAATTTTGAAATAAATTCGTGCGCCCCTGCAATTTGAGCAGCCTGAACAATTCCTTCCATTGGCATATTAGGTCTCGGAAGTGCAATATTATCCTTTATTGTCCCTGAAAATAAATAATTTTCCTGCAATACAATTCCGATATTCGTCCTCAACCAAACCGGATTAATATTTCTTATATCAATGCCGTCAATAAAAATCGTACCCTCAGTTGTGTAATATAATCTTTGAATAAGCTTGGCAATAGTAGATTTGCCGCTGCCTGAACGCCCGACAAATCCGATTTTTTCACCGGCTTTAATTTCGAAGTTAATATTCTTTAGCACCATTGGAGCATCAACGTTATATTTAAACGAAAGATTATCAAACTTAATATCACCGTTTACATGACTTAAGGTAATAGCATTACCCGACTGCATTTCAAGCGGACTATTTAAAATATCCCCGATACGGTCAACTGCCAATAGAGTTTGCTGGAATTCATTCCACAAACCAACCAGTCTGAGCATAGGAGCAGCAAACTGTCCGGAAAACATCTGAAATGCAATTAATTGACCTATTGTCAACTTGTTTTCTATAACCAGCATAACGCCTATGTATAATATCGCAATCGTCATACCTTTCTGTAAAAAACCGCACACAGAACCGGTAAAATTACCCATAATAGAAAGATTAAAGCTTGATTTTAAGTATTTCCCAAGTTTATCTTCCCATTTTCTAAACATTGAACCTTCAATTGCGAGGGATTTAACTGTTTGAACACCCGTAACAGATTCTACAAGATAAGAATTAGAATGAGCACCCATTTGGAATTTTTCTTCAAGTCTTTGTCTTAATTCCGGAGTAATCAAGACATAAATTATGGCAATTGCCGCCAAAAAACCCAGTGAAATAAATGTAAGTTTCGGACTATATACAAACATGATTGCAAGAAAAACTATTGAGAAAAAGGCATCAATCAATACTGACACAGATTTGTCAGTAATAAACTCCCTTATTCGGTCTAATTCACGAACTCTTGCAACAATATTACCGACCTGTCTGTTTTCAAAATACACGTAATATAATCTGAACAAGTGTTTGAATAATTTTGCTCCCAGTTTTGCATCAATTTTATTTGTCGTATGGATAAAAATATAATTTCTTGACAAATTTAATAAAAGTTCAAATACAGCAACCACGATAAATGCAACCGCCAAAACATCCAAAGTTGCTATAGTCCTGTTAACAAGCACTTTATCTAATATTACCTGAGTAAATAGCGGTGTTACAAGACCGAATAATTGGACAAAAAATGAGCCCAATAAAACCTGTCCGATTATTTTTTTATACTTAAATATTTCATTAAAAAACCACTTAAAACCGAATTTGACATCACTATAGCTATTTTTATGTCTTAATATAATAATATGGTCTTTAACTTGTTCTTGAAATTCTTTAATATCGTGAGATTTAGGATGTTTTTCCATAGGAGTAAGAGTAAGTACTCTATCCTCATCACGTTTTATAGCGAGAAGAATAACATAAGACTCATCCTTCATTTGCAAAATGGCCGGATACGGATATTTGTCGGAAAAATCCTTTAATTTCAGATTTTTCTTCTTTACCTTAAAACCATTACTTTTTGCAATACGTATAATTTCTTCCGGAGAAATATCGACAGTATTAATACCGTATTCACGTACAACAGCACGCATATCAATATCCGTATTATTCATTTTAGACACAATATCCAAACAAATAAGTCCGGAATTAACATTCTGGTGCTTTATCTCTTGTTCTTGATTTTCGAGTTTTTGTTCAGTCATTATTCTTCCTCTGTAAGAATTTGTATACCTTTAGTTATAGCGATTTTTGTAATTGTGTTTTTAGATAACTCAATCTTCTGTTCAAGAATTTGCACTTTCGCATCTACCTCATCCATAGGAGACACAACCCTCTTTGAAACAAGTCTTCGAACAGATTTTTCTTTGTCGTTCAACTCCTTAATAATATCATTGTTAACATCAATTTGTTTATCCAAATAAATAAGATTAGCTCTCATAGCGGCAAGACGTGTCATTAATTGAGCAATAGCTTTGTCTCTTTCTACCTGAAGTTCCTTCATCTCTAAAATATTTTTTTTGATATTAGCTTGATTTTTCAACCCGTCGAAAAGAGTCATATTAACAGATCCGCCAACCGTAAAGTTTGAGGGTTCAATATCTTTCAAGCTGTCATTATAGCTTGAATAATCAGAACCATAGAGATAATACCTGCCATACACATTCACTTTTGGATAATTTGTACGTTTTGCAATCTTTATTTCGTGTTCTTTTTTCTTAATCTGTTTTTCATGAATTTGCCAAACGATACTTTTTGTATAATCGTTAAACGCAGTAACGTCAAAATCCGGTTTACACAAATCTTCAACTTTTATTGATTCATTGTCATAACTTTCACCTGTATAAAATGACAACCATGCCAAAGACTCTGCTCTTATCGAGTTCAATTCATTAATTCTGTTTTGAGCTGATAATAATTCCTTTTTCGCATCGTTTAACTCGGTCTTAGATATTTCTTTTGCTTTTACCAAGCGCTCTTTGTAGCCTAGATTTTTTTCATATTGAGAAATAATTTCTTTATTAAGTTCAATTTGTCTTGTGGTAATCAAAATTTTGGTATAAGTATCCAACAAATTCAGATGAAGTTCTTGAAGTTTTTCTTTCAACTCCAACTCCTTAAGTGATACTTCCTCTTTCGCAGCCTTTAGACTTTCTCCTCTGATTCCGAAATCAAAAAGGTTATAAACGAGAGTAATACCCAAAACCGACTGATAACGGGTATAAGGATTAATAAAAGCTTCTCCGATTGACATAACCGTTGTATCTCTAAGGTTTCTGTAGTTTTTTGTATACTCAGTTCCGGCGCTTGCGGCTAATTTAGGGAAATATTCTGCTCTTACACCTTTAACCTCTTGTTTTGCAATAAGAATATCATAATCTGCAATTTTCAAGTCATAAGCATGATTTTTAGCTTTTGCCCAAACATCATCAAAACTAATTTTTTTAACAGCTTGAGCCTGCTGCAAACTAATTGACGAAGATGAATCCGCCTCGTTTTCAATAGCAAAAACAGGTACAACAGCACCAATTACGGCAAGCGCAAAAATAAAAGAAAGATAGCTTATACGTTTAATTATACCCTTCATCATAATCCTAGTCTTAATATTACTATTTTATCATAAAAAATATATTCTACAAAATCTTTGAAATTTTTGTTGAAACTTGTATTTTTCGACTACGGAGAAAAATACTTGAGGTGAGAAAACTTCATCTCATAAAAAAAGAC